>NZ_JBEYFP010000394.1:0-5536 GCF_040634455.1 Kitasatospora sp. NPDC007106 | reverse complement strand
GGCAAGGACGCGCCTCTGCGCCGCGAGAGCTTCGCGGTGTCCAGGCTCGACCTGTGCCTGGAACGCCTGCGGGGCGAGGAGTTCGCCGAGCACCTGTGGACCGACCGGCTGACCGTCGCCCAGGTCGCGGACCGGATCGCCGCGTCGGCCGGGATCGCGCTCGCCCCCGACACCGGCGGCCCGCTGCGCGGCGCCCTCAGGCGGACCTGGACGAGCGTCCGGCACATCCGTTTCGACTGACGGTGCCTCGGCTGACGGTACCTCTGCTGACGTCGCGTCGGCCGACAGCGGCGGCGGGATAGCCTGCACGTGATCACCGGTGGCCATCGGTGACCGGCAGGGCCCGCCGCGGCCTTCCGAACCCGAGAGGACTGCAGGATGCAGCTGCGCTGTGCCGTGCTCGACGACTTCCAGGGCGTCGCGACGACCGTCGCGGACTGGTCGCGGCTGGACGGCCGGGTCGAGGTCGTGAGCTTCCGCGAGCACTTCACCGACGAGGACGCGCTCGCCGCCGCGATCGCCGACTTCGACATCGTGGTGACCCTGCGCGAGCGGGTGGCCTTCCCCGGCACGCTGCTGCGCCGGCTGTCCGGGCTGCGGCTGCTGATCGCCTCCGGCATGCGGAACTCCGTCATCGACCGGGCGGCCGCCGCCGAACTCGGCATCACCGTCTGCGGCACGCAGAGCCTCTCCACCCCGCCGGTCGAACTCACCTGGGCACTGATCCTCGGACTCGCCCGCGGCCTGGTCGCCGAGTCGACCGCCCTGCGGCAGGGCGGCCCGTGGCAGAGCACCGTCGGCGCCGACCTGCACGGCCGCCGGCTCGGCCTGCTCGGCCTCGGCAAGATCGGCAGCCGGGTGGCGCAGGTCGGCCTGGCCTTCGGCATGGACGTCGTCGCCTGGAGCCCGAACCTCACCGCGGAACGGGCCGGCGAGGTCGGCGTCGCCCTCGCCCCGTCCAAGGAGGACCTGCTCGCGAGCAGTGACGTGGTCTCCGTCCACCTGGCCCTCGGCGAGCGGAGCCGCGGGCTGCTGGGCGCACCCGAACTCGCGCTGATGAAGCCCACCGCCTACCTGGTGAACACCTCCCGGGCCGCGATCGTCGACCAGGAGGCCCTGCTCGCCGCCCTGCACGACGGCCGGATCGCGGGTGCGGGCGTCGACGTCTTCGACATCGAGCCGCTGCCGGCGGACCACCCGATGCGCACCGCGCCCCGGCTGCTCGCCACCCCGCACCTCGGCTACGTCTCGCGCGGCAACTACGAGACGTACTACGGCCAGGCGGTGGAGGACATCGAGGCGTTCCTGGCCGGTTCGCCCGTCCGCCTGCTCGGCTGATGACCGCCACCGGCGCCGCCCACCGGACCCCGGCCCGTCGTCACGGGCTCGGGCGCTGCTGCGGAAGCTCCGCGTCCGTGCCCGTGGTCGTGTCCGTGCCCGCGGTCGTGTCTGCGGTGGTTGCGGCGTCCGCGCCGCCGGCGGGGTCGGCGGCCGCCTCGACGGCCTCCTCCGGGGCTGCCGCCATCGCCTCCTCCACCGAGTCGTAGACGGCGAGGACGGCCCGGCGGCCGGTCTCGTCCAGGACGCGGCTGACGGCGGGGCTGGCCGCCGACAGGCGGAGCCGGACACCGGCGGCCCGGGCGTCCTCGCCGAACCGCAGCAGGTAGTCCATGGCGGCGGAGTCGCACACCAGGACGCGGGCGAGGTCGAGCACCAGCAGCCGCCGACCGGTCCGGAGGGCCAGGTCGAGGCCCTGTCCGGCCTGGAGCAGGCTGGCTTCGGTGAGGGTGCCGGTCACCCGGCACAGCGCGCCGTCGTCGCCGACGGCGTCGCACACCATCTCCAGAGCGGCCGGATCCCTGAGCGGCCCGCCGCGCAGGTCGTCGGTCATGCGTTCCGCACCTCCCTGCGGCTGCCGGACGGACGCGGGCGCCGTCGCGCCTACCCGCCCCCGCCCGGTTCGGACAGTGAGCAGGGAAAACTACGCGATCGACCCGCTTCCCGTCACATCCAGGCGGTCCGGCGCCGCATCGGCGGCCGGTCCAGCACCTCGACGTGGACGATCCGGTCGTCGACCACGTCGAGGACGAGCAGGCCCGCGTCGGCGAGCAGCGGCACGGTGCGGTGGCCCGACCCGTACGGCTGGCCCGGCGGGTGTTCGGAGGTGCGGATGCTCTGGCAGGACGCCTCGCCGCAGCCGCACTCCGCCACCAGCCGCAGCGCCGGGATGCCCGCGGCCAGCCGGTGCTCGCCCTCCTCCAGCAGGAGGGCGGTCAGTTCGTCGGCGAGGTCCGGGAGGACGTCGCGGACCAGCGGGCGGGTCCGATCCATGGCGGGAGAGTAGTGGGCGCGGCCGCCCATTGCCAGATGGGAACATGTGTTCGAGGATGAAGGTGTGACCGCCGATGTCCCGTTCTCGCGTGCGGCCCGGCCGCCGACCGTGCCGGGGGACGTGGTGTTCGCCCCGCAGGCACTGATGAACGGACCGGTCCGTGCCGGGACGTCGCACCGCGCTGGCGCTGGGTGCAGATCCGGCTCGACGGCGGCTGGCGGCCCGCCGAGCTCACCACCTGGCGCCGGCACCGCGGCAGCACCGCCTGGGTCGCCCGTCGGGGGTGCTCGGGCCGGCACGAGGCCGTTGCGGCGGAGCCAGGCGTCGAGTCGGGCGTCGGCTGCTGCGGCTTCCTCGCCACGGGCGGCCAGGCCCTCGGCAATGGTCGCGCCCGGGCAGGAGACGGTGTAGTCGCGTGCGGTGGTGCCCAGACCGCTCATGGCATAGGTGGTGAGGGGATGGGCGGTCTTGCCGCGAAGGTCGAGGGCTTCGGTGAACGTTGTCATGATCATGGGGGCGCGGACGTCCCGGATGGGGCTGGCCAGCAGTACCGTCGTGTAGCGGGTGAGGTCGGGCAGTGGGCCGGCGAGGGCGGGGCGGGCGTTGCTGTCCTGCTCGCGGACGTTCCGGCGCACGGTCTCGTCGTAGCTGTCGGGGTAGGGGCCGGCGGCTTCGACGCGGTGGACGTCGCAGCCGGTGCGCTCCGCGATCTTGCGGGCGAGGAGTTCGGTGTTCCCGACGGCCAGAGTGGTGCGCCCGCCGTTGAAGTAGTTCTCGCCGGGCCGGGAGAAGTAGGTGAGCAGAACGGTGCCCGCCTTCGCCGGGCCGGTCCCGGTGCGCGGTGTCGGGCTGGTTGCCGGGGCGGTGCGGGCGGCCGAGCAGGCGGTCGGATGGGTGCCGGTGATGACGGCGGCTCCTGTCGGCAGGGCCGCACGCAGGAGGGTACGCCGGCCTGGTGGGGCGGTCGGGGGTTGGGGCGCGGTCACGGTGGGCTGCTCCAGGGCGGTTCGGGTCCGGGTCCGGGCGGGCGCCCCGGTACGGGGTGGTGCCGGGGCGCCCGGGGCCGGGTGGTGGCGGGGGTCAGCTGCCCAGGCGGCGCTTGCTGAGCCAGGCGACCATCTCGGGGTCGTGGTGGTCGAAGAACAGGGTCTTGCCGGTGTCGAGGGCGGCGATCTGCTTCATCTGCCCGTCGGTGAGGGCGAAGTCGAAGACGTCGATGTTCTGCGCCATCCGGCCGGGGTTGACGGACTTGGGGATCGTGACGATGTCGCGCTGGATCAGCCAGCGCAGCACGACCTGGGCAACCGATCTGCCGTGCGCCTCGCCGATCTCGCTGAGGACGGGGTGGGTGAACAGGTCGTTCTTGCGTTCGGCGAAGCCGCCCCACGCCTGGTGCTGCACACCGTGATCGCGCATCAGGGCGTGGTCGGGGCCGCGCTGGAAGAAGGGGTGGGTCTCGATCTGGTTGACGGCCGGGGTGATCTCGTTGTTGAGGATCAGGTCCAGCAGCCGGTCGGGGTAGAAGTTGGCGACGCCGATCGCCCGCGTCAGACCCTCGCGGTTCGCGGCCTCCATGGCGCGCCACTGGCCGTAGACGTCGCCGTAGGGCTGGTGCATCAAGTACAGGTCGACGTGGTCCAGGCCGAGCTTGGCCAGGGAGGTCTCGAGGGCGCGGCGGGTGTTGTCCTGGGCGGGGGTGTCCTGGACCCACAGTTTGGTGGTGACGAACAGGTCCTCGCGGGGGATGCCGCTGTTCTTGATGGCGTGGCCGACGGCTTCCTCGTTGCCGTAGGCGGCGGCGGTGTCCAGCAGGCGGTAGCCGGCCTCGAGAGCCTGAGTGACGGCGCGCTCGGTCTGGTCGGCGGGAATCTGGTAGACGCCGAAGCCGAGGATCGGCATCGTGACGCCGTTTTTCAGGGTGACGTGCTGCACGGTGTTCTTCCTTGCTGCTCGGGTGCGCGGCGGGAGTTGCCGGGCCGTGTGGGGTCAGGGGGTGAGGAGGGCTTTCAGGACGCGGCGGTCGGCCATGGCCCGGTAGGCGTCGGGGGCCTGCTCCATCGGGAGGGTGCGGTCGAAGACACGGCCGGGCCGGATCGTGCCGTCCAGGACGTCGGGCAGAACGGCGTCGATGTAGTGGCGGGCGGGGTCGACGCCGCCGGTCAGCGTGATGTTCCGCATGATCATTTCCATGCCGATCGGGCCGTCGGTGTAGGAGGGGACGCCGACCCGGCTGATCACGCCGCCGTCGCGCACCGCGCTGAAGGAGGTGGTGAGGGTCTGCATCGAGCCGACGCACTCCAGGACGGCGTCGGCGCCGCGCCCGGCGGTCAGCTTCCGGACCTGTTCCGCGCCTTCGTCGCCGGTGGCGAGGACGACGTCGGTGGCGCCGAACTCCACGCCGAGGTCGGTGCGGTCGGTGTGGCGGCCCATCAGGATCACCTGCTCGGCGCCCAGGCGCTTGGTGGCCAGGACCGCGCACAGGCCGACCGCGCCGTCCCCGACCACGGCGACGCTGCTGCCGGGGCGTACCCGGGCGGTGACGGCGGCGTGGTGGCCGGTGCAGAACACGTCGGTCAGCGTCAGCAGGGAGGGCAGCAGCGCCTCGTCGACGGCGGCGGGGATCTTCACCAGGGTGCCGTCGGCCTGCGGGACGCGCACGGCCTCGCCCTGGCCGCCGTCGATCAGCGCGTAGGTGAGCGCGCCCAGCGCCGCCACCGCACTGACCTGACCGGTCACGTCGAACGGCACCGCCCGCCGCGGGGAGGAGGGGACGCGGCTCAGCAGCACCAGCGCCACCAGGCCGACGGGCAGGTTGATGAAGAAGATCCACCGCCAGTCCCACCCGGCCAGCGCCCCGCCCACCAGCGGGCCCGCGGCCGAGCCCACCGACCCGCCCACCGCCCAGAGCGCCAGCGCCCGGGTCCGCCGGTCGACGTCGGGGAACGCCGCGCGGATCAGCGCCAGCGTCGCCGGCATCATGACCGCCGCCCCCGTGCCCTGCACCAGTCGTGCACCCACCAGCACCCCCAGCGTCGGCGCGAGGGCGCAGGCCGCCGACGCCGCCAGGAACAGCACCAGCCCCAGGCCGAACGCCCGCTTCGCGCCGATCCGGTCCGAGACCGACCCGGACGACAGCAGCAGCGCCGCCAGCATCAGGGTGTAGCCGTCCACCACCCACTGCAGCCCGCCGATCCCGCCGCCCAG
>NZ_JBEYFP010000393.1:0-5579 GCF_040634455.1 Kitasatospora sp. NPDC007106 | reverse complement strand
GCTGGCCTCCCAGCTGAGGTGCAGGCAAACGAGCAGGATGAGGATGAAGCCCGCGAACAGGACCAGGCTCACACCGGAAGCGGCAGCCCGCCCGGAGAGGCGGTCGAGGTAGAGGCGGCCGTGCAGGTGGTCCGTCTCGTGCTGCAGGCAGCGGGCGAAGTAGCCGGTGCCCTCGACCGTGATCGGACGGCCGTCGCGGTCCTGTCCGCGGACGACGGTGCGGGCGGAGCGCGGCACCTCCATGGCCGCGCCGGGGACGGAGAGGCAGCCCTCGTCGTCGTCGAGGAGGCGGCGCCCGCGCACGTCCTCCGGGTCGAGCACGGGGTTGAGGACGTGGCCGACGTGGCGGACGCCGGCGTCGTCGAGGCAGTCGTAGACGAAGAGTTGCAGGTCGACACCGACCTGATTGGCCGCCAGGCCGGCGCCTTCGGCGGTGTACATGGTGGCGAACATGTCGTCGATCAGCCGGGCGAGCTCCGGGCTGCCGAACTCCGCGCCGGCCGGGCGGCAGGGCCGGTGCAGGACCTCCTCACCCGCCTCCGTGATCCGCAGCACCGAGCCGCGGGTCGCCTCCGGCGGTGGCACCGGGCAGTGGTCGACCGGTTCGCCCTGGACCAGGACCCGCGGCCCGTCGGCCGCCCGGGCCCGGTGGTGGCGCTGCTCCGGCATCGGTGTTCCCCCTCGCATGTCGGGCACGGGCCCTCGGCTGCACGGGCCCTCGGCTGCCTGCCGGCGCTTGCCGGGCGCTTTGCAAAGTAGCAGACTTTGCAAAGTGACTGAGGAAGCGTCAATTCGGCGAGCGGCACGGCCCGGCGGAGAACTGTCCGACCACGAGGTGCGGACGGCGCTGCTGCGCCTGCTGGCGGAGGAGGGCACGGTCACGGCCACCAGTGCGGCGGGTCGCCTCGGGTACAGCTCGGGGTTGTGCTCGTTCCACCTCAGGCAGCTGGCCCGGCACGGCCGGATCGAGGAGGTGCCGCAGACCGGCGGACGCGCCAGGCCCTGGCGCCTGCGGCAGGCGGGCGGCACGGTGGAAGAGCCGGGCGGGAGCCAGGAGTTCGGCGAGCTGGCGCGGGGCCTGGAGGACGAGAGCTACCGGCAGTGGCTGGCCCATCGCGGGCGGGCGCCCCAGGAGTGGCGGCACGACGAGGCGTTCAGCGCCGTCGTCCACCTGACGCCGGAGGAGATGTCCCGGGTTGCCGAAGAGGTACGGCAGTTGCTCGCCCGGTACGGCGACCGTGAGGACCTGCCGGCCCGGCGGCCGGCGGCGGCGCGGCCGGTCGCGGTGGTCGCCCGGCTGTTCCCGCTGCTCGACGGCTGAACTGCACGGGCAGGACGGAACAGGGGCGCACGGGGTTTCTCCCCACGCGCCCCTGTGGTGGCTGCCCGATGCTTTACGGATGCACCGTGAGGCGGCCGATGGAGGTGCCGTCGGCGACGCGTTGGACGGCTTCGGCGGCGCGGTCGAAGGAGAAGCGTTCGCCGATCAGGGGCTTGACGACGCCCTTGGCGGCGAGGTCGGTGAGTTCGGTGTGGCAGTCGCGGACGGCCTGCGGGTCGTGGGCGTTGTAGAGCCCCCAGTGCAGGCCGAGGATCGCGTAGTTCTTGACCAGGGCGTGGTTGAGTCCGGGGGCCGGGATGGTGCCGCCGGCGAAGCCGACGACGATGATCCGGCCCTCGAAGGCGATGCACTTGGTGGAGCCGGTGTAGGCCTCGCCGCCGACCGGGTCGAAGACGACGTCGGCGCCGCGGCCGCCGGTGGCCTCCTTGACGGCGGCGATGAAGTCCTCGTGGTGGCGGTCGATCACCAGGTCGGCGCCGAGCGCCTCGGCGGCGGCGGCCTTCTCCGGCCCGCCGACCACGCCGATGACCCGGGCGCCGGCGGCCTTGCCGAGCTGGACGGCGGCGCTGCCGACACCGCCCGCTGCGGCGTGCACGAGGAGGGTCTCGCCGGCCTGGATCCGGGCCCGGCGGTGCAGGCCGAACCAGGCGGTCTGGTAGCCGATGTGGAGGGCGGCGGCCTCGGCGTCGTCGAGGGCGGCCGGGGCGGGGAAGGCGGTGGCCGGGTCCATCAGGGCGTACTCGGCGAATGCGCCGGCGGGCAGCAGCGGGGTGCCGACGACGCGTTCGCCCGCGCGGTCGCCGGAGGCGATCTCGCCGCAGAGTTCGACGCCGGGGGTGAAGGGCAGCGGCGGGCGGACCTGGTAGTGGCCGCGGCACATCAGGGCGTCGGGGAAGTTGACGGCGGCGGCGCGGACCTTGACCAGCAGCTTGCCCTCGCCGGCTCCGGGGCGTTCGGTCTCGGTCTGCCGCATCACTGCGGCGGGTTCGCCGAGTTCGGTGACCTGCCAGGCCTTCATGCCGGTCATGCGGGGCTGCCCTCCTTGGTCTCGATGGCCTGCTGGAGGTGGTTCATGCCACCGATCCAGCGGTCGGGGGTGGTGGCGCGGGCGGCGTAGTAGTCGGCGACCTCGGGGTGCGGCAGGATCAGGAACCGCTCCTCGGTGATCGCGGCGAGGGTGGCGGCGGCGACCTCGTCGGGCTCGATGGCGTTCGGGGTGAGCAGGACCTGGCCGGCGGCGCCGGTGCCCTCCAGCATCGCGGTGCGGACGCCCTGCGGGCAGAGCGCGTGGACCTTGAGGCCGCGGTGCCGGTAGGTGGCGGCGAGCCATTCGGCGAAGGCGAGGGCGCCGTGCTTGGAGACGGCGTACGGGGCGGAGCCGAGCATGGTGAGCAGACCGGCCGCGGAGACGGTGGCGAGGAAGCGGCCCTCGCCGCGCTCCAGCCAGTCGGGGAGGAGTTGTTCGGCGGCGCGGACGTGGGACATGACGTTGACGTCCCAGGCGCGGGCCCAGACCTCCGGTCCGGCGTCGGCGCCGCCGACGGGGGCGATGCCGGCGTTGGCGCAGTAGACGTCGATCCGGCCGAGGGCGTCGCGGGCGGCGGAGATCAGGGCGGCGACGCCTTCGGGCGAGGCGGCGTCGCCGGGGGCGGGGATGCCGCCGATCCGGGCGGCGACGGCCTCGGCGGCCTCGGTGTCGAGGTCGTTGACGACGACGCGGGCGCCGGCGGCGGCGAAGGCGGCCGCGAGTGCCTCGCCGATGCCGCGGCCGGCGCCGGTGACGACGACGCCCTGCCCGGCGAGGCCGGTCACAGCCCGCCGCCCAGGGTGACGCCGCCGTCGACGACGAGGGTCTGGCCGGTGATCCAGGCGGCGTCCTGGGAGAGCAGGAAGGCGACGGCGCCGGCGATGTCCTCGGGCAGGCCGAGGCGGCCGAGCGGGTAGGCGCGGATCACCTTCTCCTCGCGGCCCTCGAACAGTGCCTCGGCGAACTTGGTCTTCACCACGGCGGGTGCGACCGCGTTGACCCGGATGTCGGGGCCGAGGTCGGCGGCGAGTTCCATGGTGAGGCGGATCAGGGCGGCCTTGCTGACGCCGTACATGCCGATGTTGGCGGAGGCGCGGATGCCGGCGATGGAGGCCACGTTGACGACCGCGCCGCCGTGCTCGCCCATCCAGGCCGCGTGGGCGCGGCGGGTCCAGGCCAGCGGGGCGAGGACGTTGACGGCGAGGATCTTGGCGGCGACCGCGGGGTCGGTGTCGAGCACCGGGCCGTAGGAGGGGTTGATGCCGGTGTTGTTGACCAGCATGTCGAGCCGGCCGAAGGTCTCCAGGGTGCGGGCGACGGCCTCCTCCTGGTGGGCCGCGTCGTCCGACTTGCCGGCCACGGCGAGGGCGTGGTCGGGGCCGCCGAGGTCGCGGACGGCCTCGGCGAGCGGCTCGGGGTTGCGGGCGGTGATGCAGACCTTGGCCCCGCGCTGGACCAGTTCGCGGGCGATGCCGAGGCCGATGCCCCGGCTGGCGCCGGTGACCAGGGCCACCTGGCCCTTGAAGGAGGGTGTCATCGCCGAACCTTTCGCCGTACGTCTCGACAGGGTGCTGACTAAGCGCTTGCTTAGCATGTTGGCGACGGGCCACACTGTCAACAGCCGGGCGCCTCCGGCCTTGATCCGTCTGCGAGGATTGACGCCATGACCGACCAAGCGACCGCCGACCTGTGGCCCGGGGAGCGCACCGAGGCCGCCCGGCGCCTGCTGCTCGCGGCCGTCGAGTCCTTCGCCCGCCGCGGCTACCACGCCACGACGACCCGGGACATCGCCACCGGCGCCGGGATGAGCCCCGCTGCGCTCTACATCCACTATCCGTCCAAGGCGGCGCTGCTCTCCGAGATCAGCCGTACCGGCCACCGGGCCACCCTCGACCTGGTGGAGGGGGCCGAGGCGGCGAGCGGCGAGCCGGTGGAGCAGATGCGGCGGCTCGTGGAGGAGTTCACCGCCTGGCACGCCCGCGGCCACACGGTGGGCCGGATCGTCAACAACGAGCTGCACGCGCTGCCCGAGGACGCCTTCGCCGAGGTCGCCGAGCTGCGGATCCGGATCGAGGACACCGTCCGCCGGATCATCGAGAAGGGCGTCGCCCGGGGCGAGTTCGAGGTGCCGGACTCCCGGACGGCGGCCCGGGCCGTGACCTCGCTCGGCATCGACGTCGCCCGCTGGTACACCGACCGCTCCACCGAGAGCCCCGAGGAGCTCGGCCGCCGCTACGGCGTCCTGGTGCTGCGGATGCTCGGATCGGCGGCCGCCTGACCGCGGCGACGGACCGCCGGCCGGCCCCGACCCGCGGGACACGTGCGCACATGCCACTGGCGCCCATCGGAAATTAGGCTAGGCTTACCTAACCTGACGAGGAGGGGCGATGTCCGACGCCGCGCCGAGTGCCGCCGAACGAATCCGTACGCTGCTGGAGTTCGCCTCCTCGGTGGTGCTGGACGTACCCGGGATCGACCTGGTCGAACGGCCCGGGCCGCCGCCGCTGGTGGACTGCGCCGTCCTGCCGGACGGCGCGGTGGCGGTGCTGGTCGAGGACGGCTCGCCGGTGCACCGGATCGCGGTGCTGGCCCGCCGCGACGGCCCGGTCACCGCGGAGCTCGACGCCGTCGACGTGGCCCCCGTCGCGCTGCCGCACCGCATCCGCGGCCGGGCCGCGGTGCAGGGCCGGCTGACCGTGATGTCCCGGGCCACCCCCGCCCGGGTCGCCGCGCTCTTCCCGCGCCGCCGCGCGACCGGCCACGTGCTGCTCTGCCTGGAGCCGGAGCACCTCGCGGTCGAGGACCTGTGGGGCTCGGTCTGCTGCGTCGAGCCGGCCGCGTTCGCCGCCGCCTCCGCCGACCCGCTCGCCGCCGAGGAGGCCCAGCTGCTGCAGCACCTCGACTCCTCGCACGCCGACCAGGTGCGGGCCCTCGGACTGCGGGCCGCCGGCCAGCGCTCCGCGCCGAGCGCCGACGGCGTCCGCGCCGTCCGGCCGGTCGCCCTCGACCGCTTCGGCCTGCGGCTGCGGCTGGTCGGCGAGGACGGCCGGGTGCTGGACGCCCGCTTCGAGTTCGGCCGCCCCGTCCGCTCCCCCGAGGACCTCCCGGAGGCGATGCGCCGGCTGTTCGCCCACGCCACCGCGGAGCGGGGGGCCCCCCCCCCGGGGTTGCCGGCCGGCGCTCCGCACAGAACACCACAAAAAAACACAA
>NZ_JBEYFP010000392.1:0-5584 GCF_040634455.1 Kitasatospora sp. NPDC007106 | reverse complement strand
CCGCCGTCCTGGCCGGCCACGTGGACACCCGTACCGGCCCCGCCGTCTTCTTCCGGCTCGGCGCCCTCACCAAGGGCAGGACCGTCGAGGTCGAGCGGGCCGACGGCCGCACCGCGGTGTTCACCGTCGACGCCGTCGAGGTCTACGACAAGAAGTCCTTCCCCGA
Organism: Kitasatospora sp. NPDC007106; assembly: GCF_040634455.1. Taxonomy (NCBI): domain Bacteria; kingdom Bacillati; phylum Actinomycetota; class Actinomycetes; order Kitasatosporales; family Streptomycetaceae; genus Kitasatospora; species Kitasatospora sp. NPDC007106. The sequence goes on along the minus strand of NZ_JBEYFP010000392.1, from coordinate 5,418 downwards.
CGCGAAGGTGTACGGCAACACCTCCGGGCTGCCCGAGCTCCGGCTGATCACCTGCGGCGGCGGCTTCACCAAGCGCACCGGCTACCTCGGCAACGTCGTCGTCTACGCCACCCTCTCCGCCGTCGAGGGGTGACCCGGACCGGCCGGGAAGCGCTCCCCCTTTCGCCTGCTGAGACGGTCCAGCGGAGCGGGGAGCACCTGTGCCAGAGTCGGCGCCGGGCGGCCTGGGCCCGGGGCCAGGTCATGGTTGGGCCACAGGCCGCCCGCATCCTCAGATGCCTCCGCGGACACGACCGGCCCTGCCCGCAGTCATCCCGCACGGGGCCGGTCGGCCGCGCGCGGGGCGCGGTGCAGCGCCCGGCCGATCCGGCGGCCCGCCACCAGGTGGACCAGCACCGCGCCCGCGGTGTTGAGCAGCACGTCGTCGATGTCGAAGGCCCGGCCCGGCACCAGCACGGCCTGTGCGCACTCCACCAGCACCATCGTCACCGCGGTCAGCAGTGTGACCCGAAGCAGTCCGCCGACCCGCCGCGACAGCAACGGCAGCAGGATCCCGAACGGCGCCCCGAGCAGCAGGTTCCCGCCGACCTGCTTGACCGCCTCGCGGACGGCGGGCCGGTCGAGGTACAGCTCCAGGGTGGATCCGGGCCTGAGGTTGGCGTGGACGAGGCCGCGCGACCCCGGTTGCGGAACGAGCGTGGCCCGGGCGAGCACCACCGCGAACAGCACGGTCGCCGCCAGGGCGACCAGGAGCACCAGCAGCCGTACCAGCGCGGGCACCACGCCGGGTCGGTGCAGGAACGGCAGCGGCCGCTGCGGTTCCCGCGGTCGCCGCTTCCCGGTACGGCGCGCTGCCGTGCCCTCCGCCCGCAACCGCACCACCACCGCGGCGGCCGGGCCGCCGCCCGGACTCCCGCCCGAACCGGTCGTGCCGCTGCCCGTCACCGTGCGTCTCAAGACCATCGCCCCGCCCTCCCCGGATCCCGCGCGCCGGTGTCCCGGCCGGTCTGCGTGTAACCCGTGACGGCGATTCGACACCCCGTCAGTGGACGACCGCGTCGGTGCACGGCACGACCGCGTCAGTGCACGACGACCGCGGCCGTGCCGTGCAGGACCAGCCCCCGCACCCGGGCGGCCTCCAGGCTGCGGCCGAAGGCCTCCGCCTGCTGCATCGGGTCGAGGCCCATCAGTCCGGGCGGCCAGGTGCCGGGCGGGACGACGAGGACCAGCACCCCGGGCGGTTCCGCCGCCGCGGCCAGCCACACCGGGGACGCCTGCACCGGGGGGTGCGGCTCCCAGACCCCGCGGCCGCCGACCATCACCAGCCGTTCGAACCAGCCGTCGCTGACCTCCACCACGCCGGTGGTGGCCGGCGGGTCGCCGGCGGCGAGGACGAACCCGCTGTCCATCGCGTCCGCGACGAGTTCGCCGTACCAGTCCTGCCCGACCTCGACGATCGCCTCCGCCGCCGACCTGCCGTCCGGCCCCTCGCGCACCGCCAGCGCCCACACCATCGGCGCGGCCCGTCGCCCACCACCACTCGGATCATCCGCCACACCCTCCCAACGAGCCAGAACCGGAAAGTGCACACCCCGGCCACCGAACGGCCGCACCTGGACTTCCGTCCCGACGACCGGGCGGCCGAGGTCGAGCGGCTGCTCGCCCTCGGCGCCCGCCGGGCCGACGTCGGCCCGGACGGGGCACCCCGGGTCGTGCTCGCAGACCCGGAAGGCAATGAGTTCTGCGTCCTCGCCCGACGAAGCGGCCCTTGAACGGGACCCCGCACACGGGAGACCTGCCCCGGCCCGCCGGACGGCTCCGGGCCCGTGCGGCGGGCCGTTAGGCTCGGCCCATGGCACGCAGTGAGAGGAAGCCGCGGCGGATGGTCGTCGGCGAGGAGGTCTTCCTGTGGTCGGTCGGGCACGACCACGCGTCCGACGACGGCGAGGGGGACGGCCGGCGCTGCCGCAACCTGCTGACGGTGCGCCGGCCGGGGGTCAACGGCCGGCTGTTGCTGGTGTTCGCCGAGGGGCCGGGCCGGATGGTGTCGGACGGATTCCTGCCGTCCGGCGCGGTGACGACCGCGGGCGGCCCGGTGCTCAACCTCCACGAACCGGGCACGGCCCGGGCCTTCCTCGACGCGGCGCTGGCCGCGGGGGCGCAGCTGCCGGACCGCACGACCTGTGCGGTGGACGGCTGGGCGTTCTTCGACGCGGTGGCGGACCTGCGCGCGGTGGCCGCCGGCGGGGTCGACGCCTGAGCAGCCGGTGGCGCCTCGTCAGCTCCCGGTGTCGGGCTTCCAGTCCCGGGCGAGGAGCCCGAGCAGCACCTCGTCCAGGAACTCGCCCATGACCCAGGCCGAGGAGCGCAGCACGCCCTCGCGGACGAAGCCGTTGCGCTCGGCGGAGCCGATCATCGCGAAGTTGTCCGCCAGCGTCTCGATCTGTATCCGCTGCAGGCCGCGCACCACGAAGCCGTAGTGGCACAGCACCGCGACCACGTCGGTGCCGTAGCCCTTGCCGCGGGCGGTGGGCAGCAGCCCGAGTCCGATGTGCGCGGACCGGTTGTGGGTGTCGATGCCCCACAGCGCCGCGGTGCCGACCAGCGTGCCGCCGTCGAGTTCCACCACGGAGAACGGGACCCGGCTCGGCTCGGTGTCGTCCACCGCGAGCCGCGGGTCCTTCGAGCCGGGCGGGATCGGCCGCCACGGGCTGCCCTCCGCCCGCGAGCCGTTCACCACGTCGTCGTAGAGGCCGGTCCGCAGGATCGGGATGTCGTCCTCGTGCCGGGCCCTCAGCCCGACCTTGCTGCCTGTAAGCATGCGAGCTTCCTACCCGGCCGGGCCGTGCGGCGGCAACCGGTTATGCAGTCGCGGCGGCGGCGCCGGCGGACGAGGGCGCGCCGGGAGTTTCCGCGCCCTCCCTCCGGCGGGCACGGGAGCCGCGTAGCGTCGGCGGGAGGAGCGGGCTGGCGACGGGGAGGCACGGTGGACGGGACGCTGGGCGGATGGCGCAGGACGGGCCGGGAGGTGCTGCACACCGGGCCGTTCGTCCGGCTGGTCGCGGACACCGTGCAGGGGCCGTACGCACCGCCGTTCCGCTACGAGCACGTCGAGGTCGCGGACGCGGTGCGGACGGTGGCGCTCGACGGCGACCGGCGGCTGCTGCTGGTCGAGGACGACTTCTACCTGACCGGTCGCCGGATGCCGCACCTGCCCGGCGGAGGCGTGGAGTCGGGCGAGGCGCCGGAGGCCGCGGCCCGGCGCGAGTTGGAGGAGGAGACGGGGCTGCGGGCCGCCGGGTGGCGGCCGCTGGGGGCGATCCATCCGCTGCCGTCGAGCACGTCCGCGGTCACCCATCTGTTCCTGGCGACGGGCCTGTCGGCGGGGACGATGGCGCGGGACTCGACGGAGGCCGGGATGACGGTGCACCGCTGCACGCTGGAGGAGGCGCTCGCCCGGGTGACCTCCGGGGAGATCACCGAGGCGGGCAGTGTGGCGGCGATCCTGCTGGCCGCCCGTACGGAGGCCGCCGGCGCCTGACCCCCGGGCCGTCAGGGCCCGGGGCGGTGTGCCAGCAGGACGAGTTCGCGGTCGTGGGCGGCGAGGAGGCGCCGGCCGGGCAGCAGGGCGAGCGCGGCCGTCCTGCCGGGGAGCCGCAGGTCGGGAGCGGGCGGAGTACGGGTCGTCGGGTCGGTGAGCCGTACCGTCCCGTCGTCGCCGCCGGAGGCCAGCACGGGCCGGCCGGCCCACTCCCCCGCGGCGAGTGCCCCGAACATGCCGTGGTGCGGGGCGGGAGCGGGGGCGAGTTCCGCACCCGAGCGGACGTCGTGGAGGCGGAGCGTGCCGCGCCAGTCGCCGGTCGCCACGACGGCCCGGCCGTGGACGGCGGTGAGGGCGAGGGCGTTCACCGCCGAGGTGGTGGCGGCCGGGAGGCCGGCCAGCCGGCGGCCGTCCGTCAGGTCGTGGACGAGGACGTCGCGGTCCCAGCTCTGGTCGACGTCCATGCCGCTGGAGGTCGCGGCGAGGGGCCGTCCGTCGACCACGGCCGCCGCGACGGCGTGCACGGCGTGGTCGTGTCCGGTGAGGACGGGGCCGAGCGCGCACTGCCCGGCCAGGTCCCAGAGCCGGGTGCCGCCGTCCTCGTGGCCGGTGACGGCGACCGGGTTGCCGCCCGGGTGGCAGACCGCCACGGAGACGGCGTCGTCCACCGGGAGGTGCCACAGGCAGGCGCCGGTCTCCGGGTCGCGGACGAAGCGCGGGTCGTAGTCGCCCACGGTCAGCACGACCGGTCGTCCGCCGACCACGGCCGTGGCGAGGCCGGTGAACCGGCCGGTCCCGAAGGCGCCGAGCAGCCGCCCGTCCGCCACGTCCCACCACCGGACGCTGCCGTCCTGGCCCGAACTCGCCGCCACCGCTCGGCCGTCGACGACCGCGGTGGCCACGGCGTTCACCGGTCCCCCGTGCCCGCCGCCGACGGCCTGTCGCACCGTGCCGACACCGTCCCCCACCGGGCCGGTGGCCCACTCCGCCACCCATGCCATCGAGTCCCCCTTCCGTCGCGGTCGGTCCATGATCCCCCGGCCGGCCGACGGGACGGCGCGCACCGGACCTGCCGTTGTCCGAACGGTCCGCCGATCCGCTGCTCCCGGGCACCGGCCGACCGGCCCACCCCTGGTCGATCACCCGACCGCGGCACCGCGGTGCCGTGCGGATCACCAGTGGCCCGCCCTCGACGGCGGGCCGGAGGATGGCAGCGCCTCACGGACGTGAGGCCTGATCAGATCCGTACCACCGGGCCGCCGCAGCGCGCCGGCCCCGGAAGGGAAGTGCCGATGGGCAGGGGATTCCTGCGCCGTACCGCTGCGGGCAAGGCTCTGGCGGCGGCTGCCGTCCTCGCCGTGCTGCTGCCGGCGACGGCGTCCGCGAACACGGTCGCCGCGACCGTGAAGACCCCGGGCGCGGCCTCGGGGCCCGCCGCGACCTTCTCCGAGATCTCCACGCACGCCGACTGTGCGGCCGGGCCGGTGTCCGGCGGCGGCATCGACCAGGCGATCGGGACGGGGACGTCCTCCAACGGCAACCACGTCAACGGCACCGGTCCGAGCCCCGACGGCAGCACCGAGTACACCGGCTCGACCGGGGTCGTCGGCACCGACGACACGCACTGGCTGGCGATCGGCGGCAGCGGCGGCGCGGTCAACGGCTCGTTCTCCTCGACGCCTTACGCGGTCTGCCTCGGCAGCAGCCTGATCGACCACACCCAGGTGGTGATGAACAAGACGGCCGGGCCGAGCGGCGCCGCCGTGGTCGGCCTGGTGGTGGCGACCTGCCCGGCGAACACCCGGCTGCTCGGCGGCGGCGCCCGGACGACCCCGGCGAGCGTCGGCAGCCTCAAGCCGATCGCGGGCTACCCCACC
>NZ_JBEYFP010000391.1:0-5602 GCF_040634455.1 Kitasatospora sp. NPDC007106 | reverse complement strand
GCGGCCTTCGCGGATGTGGCCGGGTTGCGTCTGTGGCACTGGCCCGTGGACAGCCGGCCACGACGCCCGTCCGAGGGCGCCGGGGGCTCCCCTCCCCTACCCGTCCAGACCCACCGGTGGGTCCACCGCCTCCGTGTACCAGGTCTTCCGCTGCTGAGCGGGCCCGCGGCCCGTTCTTCGGGCCCCGCCGCCCGGCCCGCCGCCGTACCGCGCTGATCCTCTCCGATCCGCGCCCGGCCGCGCCGCCGCACGCCCACGGCGACCGTCGCCGTTGCGGCGTGAAGACCTCGTCGACACCACGCCCCCGCGCCGAGGCGCGCCGGGGCCATGGAGGTATGCCCCGATGGACCCCTTGATCGACCGTGCCCGTTCGTTCCGCGACCGTGCCGCCCAGGACGGCCGGCAGTTCCTCGGCCTGGCGGCCGGGCAGTCCCCGCAGGCCCTTTTCATCACCTGCTCCGACTCACGGGTCGTCCCGTCGCTGATCACCGGCGCCGACCCCGGCGACCTGTTCGAACTGCGCACCGCGGGCAACATCGTCCCGCCGTACCGCACCGACCGCCCCTCCGGGGAGGCCGCGACCGTCGAGTACGCCGTGGAGGTGCTCGCCGTCCGCGACATCGTCGTCTGCGGCCACTCGCACTGCGGCGCGGTCGGCGCGGTCGTCCGCGGCGAGGACCTCAGTGCCGTGCCGGCCGTCCGCGGCTGGCTGGCGACCACCGACCGCACCGCCCTCGCCGGGCCCACCGAGGTCTTCGACCCCACGGTGGCAGGGCCGGTGCAGCGGCACGTCCTCGCGCAGCTCGACCGGCTGCGCGCCTACCCGGGCGTCGCCCGGCGCACGGCCGCCCGTGAACTGCGGCTGCACGCCTGGTTCTACGAGGTGCACACCGGCCTCGTCCTGGCCCACCGGCCGGACGCCGACGCCTTCCTCCCGCTCTGAGCGGCCCTTGAGCCGGCCGTTCCACGACCGACCCACAGAGGACCTCATGTTGCGTACAACCGCATTCGACCCGCCCGCCCTCCGGGCGGACTTCGCCGCCTCCCTCGTCGTCTTCCTGGTGGCCCTGCCGCTCTGCGTCGGCGTCGCCGTCGCCTCCGGCGTGCCCGCCGAACTCGGCCTGGTCACCGGCATCGTCGGCGGCCTGCTGACCGGCCTGCTGCCCGGCAGCAGCCTCCAGGTGTCCGGGCCGGCCGCCGGCCTGACCGTACTCGTGTACGAGGCGGTCGCCGAGTTCGGCGTGGCCGCGCTCGGCGTCATCGTGCTCGCCGCCGGCCTGCTGCAGCTGCTGATGGGCGTGCTGAGACTGGGCCGCCTGTTCCGCGCCATCTCGGTGTCCGTGGTGCACGGCATGCTGGCCGGCATCGGCCTGGTGCTGATCGCCGGACAGCTCTACGCGCTGGCCGGCGCCAAGGCCCGCGGCAGCGGTCCGGCGAACATCGCCGGACTGCCCGGCCTGGTCGCCGACACCGCCCGCTCCTCCACCGGCCTCGCCTCGCTCGCCGTCGGCGCCGGCACCGTGGCGGTGCTGGTGCTGTGGAAGAAGCTGCCCGCCAAGGCCAGGGCGCTGCCGGCGCAGCTCGCCGCGGTCGGCCTGGCCACCGCGGTCGTCGCGGTGCTCGGCCTGCCGGTGGCCAAGGTGGAGGTGAAGGGCCTGCTCGGGGTGATCGAGCCGCCGTCCGCCTCCGGCCTCGCGGTGCTCGCCGACGCCGGGGCGATCGCCACCGTCCTGGCGTTCACGCTGATCGCCTCGGCGGAGAGCCTGTTCAGCGCCGCCGCGGTGGACCGGCTGCACGACGGCCCGCGCACCGACTACGACAAGGAGCTGATCGCCCAGGGCGCCGGCAACACCCTGTGCGGTCTGCTCGGCGCCCTGCCGATGACCGCCGTCATCGTCCGCAGCGCCGCCAACGTCCAGGCCGGCGCCCGGACCAAGGCCTCCCGCGTCATGCACGGCGTCTGGCTGCTGCTGTTCGCCGCACTGCTGCCCGCCGCACTCGGGGTGATCCCGCTCGCCGCACTGGCCGGCGTCCTGGTGCACGCGGGGTGCAAGCTGCTGCCCGTCTCCGCGATCCGGCCGCTGTGGCGCTCGCACCGCGGCGAGGCCGTGGTGCTGGTGGCCACGGCCGTCGCGATCGTCGCCACCAACATGTTCGAGGGCGTGCTGCTCGGCCTCGTCCTCGCGGTGCTGAAGACGGCGTGGGAGACCTCCTCGGTGCACCTGGAGGTCACGGACACCGCCGACGGCCCGATCCGGGTCGCGATCCTCGGCAACGCCACCTTCCTGCGGCTGCCGCGCATCCTGGACACCCTGGAGGCGCTTCCCCGGGACCGCGCGATCGAACTCGACCTGAGCGCGCTGCGCCACCTCGACCACGCCTGCCGCACGGCGCTGCAGGACTGGGCGGGCCGGCACAACGAGTTCGGGGTCGACCCGGTGCACGCACCCGCGCTGCACTGAGCCCGCCGCCCGCCGTGCCGCCGCCTTCCACGGCCGCGGCACGGCGGGCCGCTCGCCCGCGTACGGGCCTCAGTCCTCCGCGGGCGGGATGTTCTGGTTGAGACGGAACAGGTTGCCCGGGTCCCATCGCCGCTTCAGTGCGCGCAACCGTCGGTACTTGGCGGCGCCGTACGCCTGCTCGATCCGCGAATCGCCTTCGTCCATCAGGAAGTTGACGTACACACCGGTGTGGTGCCGGGTCAGCGCCGACCAGAAGTCGCGGACCCACTCCTGTTCCTCCTCGAAGCCCTCGGGGCCGGCGCAGCTGCCGTTGATGTTGAAGGTGTGCCCGGCCGAACGGCCGCTGAAGGCGGTGTCGTCCTCGCCGGTGCGGGAGATCGCACCGCCGAGGTGGAAGATCGGGAAGCTGGTCAGCGGCGAGCGGATCCCGCGGACCCGGTCGGCGGTGATCTCGATGATCTCGTCGGTGAGTTCGGCGGTGTCGAAGGACTTGAAGTAGTACCAGCGGCGTCGCGGATAGGACGGGTCGAGCATCGCCTGGTGCTCGGTGAAGGGCTTCGCCCGGCACAGGTCGGCGACCGGCGGGCCGAAGCGGCGCAGCGGGCGCAGCACCCGCTCGCCCTCGTCGAGGTCGCCCGTCCAGCAGCAGATGACGACGGCGATCGGCCGGCCGTGCCACTCGGAGGGGATCTCGGGCAGCGGCAGGGCCTTGCGGTGCACGACCGCGGTGGTGAGCCCGTCGGGCACGTCGGCGATCCACTCGCGGTAGAAGCGCAGCAGCCGGGCGGAGTCCGCGGCGTCCCAGATGATCGGGCCGGCGAGGACGGCCGGGCCGACCGGGTTGAGGCGGAACTCGAACTCGGTGACGATGCCGAAGTTCCCGCCGCCGCCGCGGACGCCCCAGAACAGGTCGGGGTTCTCGTTCTCGCTCGCCCGGACGTAGCCGCCTTCGGCGGTGACCAGGTCGACCGAGAGCAGTTGGTCGATCGTCAGGCCGTGGCGGCGCATCAGCCAGCCGATGCCGCCGCCGAGGGTGAGGCCGGCGAGCCCGGTGTGGGTGACGATCCCGGCGGGCACGGCCTGACCGAACTGCTGGGTCTCGTGGTCGAGTTCGCCGAGCAGCACGCCTGCCTGGACGCGGGCGGTGCGGGCCTCCGGGTCGATCCGGATGCCCTTGAGCCGGGACAGGTCGGCGACCAGTCCGCCGTCGCAGAGCGACTGGCCGGGGAAGCTGTGGCCGCCGCTGCGGACGGCGAACGGCACCCCGGTGGCGGCGGCGTGGCGGACGGCGGCGACGACGTCGGCGACCCCGGCGCAGTAGGCGATCGCCGCGGGTCTGCGGTCGACGGAGCCGTTCCAGATCTGCCGGGCCAGGTCGTAGCCGGGATCCGCCTGCGTCACCAGGTCGCCGCGGAGGGCGGCGGCGAGGCCGTCGGTCTCCGGGTCGGGCGGCGGCGCCGCGCGGTCGGTCGTGCCTGTGCCGGTCACCGTGTCCATGGCCACTCCCGTCTCGGGCGGCCCCCCGCCTCCCCAGTCTGGCACCGGGCCCGCCGCTGCACCGTCCGGTCCGCCACGGGCCCGGTCAGCCGACGTCCGGCCCGCCACCGTGCGGCCCGCCGCCGTCCGCTCCGGCGGCCTCAGCCCTGCGGGCCCACGTCCCTGACGTACAGCAGCCCGTCCACGGCGGCCAGGTGGGCCGGGTCGAGCGGGGCGTAGCCGAACCAGGGGGATTCCCGGGGTGCGGGCGGCGTCCCGGTGAGGGCGGCGGCCAGCCCGCGGGCATCGACGAGGACGTGGTCGTCCGGGAGTGCGTGCAGGAGTCCTTCGACGGTGTCCGGCGGCGGGGTGTCCACGCCGCGGTGCCGGATCGTGCCGAGGGCGGTGTGGACGAAGGCGTAGTCGGCGCCGGGGCGGGCGGCGACCAGCGCTCCGGCGCTCCACCACTCCAGCCGTACGCCGCCCATCCGCATGCTGCTCCTCTCCCGCTGCAGATGGCTGTTGTGGGCGAAGACCAGCACCGGGCCGCGTTCGGCGAGGGCGAGCAGGTTGTCGGCCATCATCGCGCCGCGCAGGCCGATCAGGCGGGCCATCCGGCCGGGCGAGGTGTCGGCCGTCCAGTGGTGGTAGCGCAGCAGGCCGACGGCGGTGCGCGCGTACAGGCGGGCGCGGTCCCACTCCTCGCTCGGGTCCCGCTCCTCGCTCGGGGGCGCTGTGGCCAGCTGCGGGGTGAGGGTGTCGAGCAGCGCCACCAGGTCGTCGGCGATCAGCCTCAGCTGCGCCGCCTCGGCGGACTGACCCGCCGAGCGGGTCGGGTCCATCATCGCGGCGGGCTCCGTCCACCGGTCGTCGGCGCCGAGCAGCCGGTCGAGCGTCGCCGCGGTGCACGGGAGCAGGTCCGGGTCCGCGTGTTCCGCGAGGTGGCGGTGGAGCGCGGTGAGGGCCGTGCGGGGGCTCTCGGCCCCGGTGATCTCCAGCGGGCCGTCGAATCCGGCGAAGCGCACCTGCTCGGCGGCGGGCCGGCCCTCGTTGTGGGCGCGCATCCAGCGGACGAGCTCGCGGTTGGCCGCCGAGGCCCCGAACCCGTGGCTGAAGCCGTGCGCCACGGCCTCGTCGAGGGTGCCGGCGCCGGTGGTGACGTACGCGTCGACGCGCAGGCCGGCGAGGCAGTCGCTCTCGATCGCGATCGTCCGATAGCCCTCCTGTTCCACGAGCTGCCGGAAGAGCAGGTTGCGCAGGTCGAGCAGGTCGTCCTCGCCGTGCGTCGGCTCGCCCAGGGCGAGCATCCGCGGCCGGGACGGCAGCAGCGCCAGCAGCGCGGCAGCGTCGACCGGGCGGACGGATTCCTTGATGTCAGTCGCCATGCGTTCAACGGTATCGTTGAAGCTTCGGTTGAAACTTTTCCCCGACACCACCAGGGTCATGGCACGAAACCTTCAAAGCGGTGAGCGGCTCCGGCCGGTCGACCTGGCGCGCGGGCACGGGCTGTCCACGCAGGCGGTCCGGAACTACGAGGAGGCCGGGATCCTGCCGGCCGCCGAGCGCAGCCAGCACGGCTACCGCAGCTACCGCTACCGCGGCCGCGGAGCTGTTCGAACACGAGGCGCACGTGCTGGGCCCGGACCACCCCGACACTCTCGCCG
>NZ_JBEYFP010000390.1:0-5602 GCF_040634455.1 Kitasatospora sp. NPDC007106 | reverse complement strand
AAAAATTATATTTGTTGGGTTTTTTTTTTTTTGGTGTTTTGCGATTCGGTGCGGGGGGGGCCGGGGACGGGCGGGCCCCGGGCAGCGATCGTGCTGCCCGGCCCCGGCCGTTCCGGCTTCTGTCCCTACTTCTTGCGGCGCTTCTCGCGCACCCGCACGGAGATCGAGATCGGCGTGCCCTCGAAGCCGAACTCCTCGCGCAGCCGGCGCTCGACGAAGCGGCGGTAGCCCGCCTCCAGGAAGCCGGAGGCGAACAGCACGAACCGCGGCGGGCGGGTGCCGGCCTGGGTGCCGAACAGGATGCGGGGCTGCTTGCCGCCGCGGATCGGGTGCGGGTGGGCCGCCACCAGCTCGCCCAGGAAGGCGTTCAGACGGGCCGTCGGGATGCGGGTCTCCCAGCCCTCCAGCGCGGTCTCGATCGCCGGGACGAGCTTCTCCATGTGCCGGCCGGTCTTCGCCGAGACGTTGACCCGCGGCGCCCACTGCACCTGGACGAGATCCTTCTCGATCTCGCGCTCCAGGTAGTAGCGGCGCTCCTCGTCGAGCCGGTCCCACTTGTTGTAGGCGATCACGACGGCCCGGCCGGCCTCGACGGCCATCGAGATGATCCGGGTGTCCTGCTCGGCGAGGGTCTCGCTGGCGTCGATCAGGACGACCGCGACCTCGGCCTTCTCCAGCGCCGAGGCGGTGCGCAGCGAGGCGTAGAAGTCCGCGCCGGCGGTCAGGTGGACCCGGCGGCGGATACCGGCGGTGTCGACGAACTTCCAGGTCTTGCCGCCGAGTTCGATCATCTCGTCGACCGGGTCGCGGGTGGTGCCGGCCAGCTCGTTGACGACCACCCGCTCCTCGCCGGCGACCTTGTTGAGCAGGCTGGACTTGCCGACGTTCGGACGGCCGATCAGCGCGACCCGGCGGGGGCCGCCGACCGGGCCGTTGCCGAAGAGCTGCGGCGGGGCCTCGGGAAGCGCGTCCATGACGGCGTCCAGCAGGTCGCCGGAGCCGCGGCCGTGCAGCGCGGAGACGGGGTACGGCTCGCCGAGGCCGAGCGACCACAGGTAGGCGGCCTCGGCCTCGGTGGAGGGGCCGTCGACCTTGTTGGCGCAGAGCACGGTGGGCTTGCCGGCCCGGCGGATCAGCTTGATCAGCGCCTCGTCGGTGTCGGTCGCGCCGATGGTGGCGTCGACGACGAAGAGCACCGCGTCTGCGGACTCGATGCCGTACTCGGCCTGGGCGGCGACGGCGGCGTCGATGCCGAGGACGTCGACCTCCCAGCCGCCGGTGTCGACGAGCTTGAAGCGGCGGCCGTTCCAGGTCGCCTCGTAGGTGACGCGGTCGCGGGTGACGCCGGGGCGGTCCTCGACGACCGCCTCGCGGCGGCCGATGATGCGGTTGACCAGGGTCGACTTGCCGACGTTCGGGCGGCCGACGACGGCCAGCACCGGCAGCGGGCCGTGCGAGGCGGCGTCGAGGTCGGCGTCCACCTCGTCGGTGTCGAAGCCCTCTTCGGCGGCGAGCGCCATGAACTCGGCGTACTCGGCGTCGCCGAGCTCACCGTGGTGCGCGGCGGTGTCGTTGCTCATGTGTGTTTCTTCCGTTTCCCGGCACGGCCCTTCCCAGGGGCGTGCCGTGCGTATCTGCCCTGTCGGGCAGCGCGAAACTACGTGTCCCGTAGTCGGAGGACGGGCCGGACGGCCCGAGGATGGTCGGCGGTGGTGCGGTCGGTCAGACGGCGGACGGCTGCTGGGCCCGCTCCTCGACCAGGGCGGCGACCGTGTCGATCACCTGGTCGAGGGTGAGCTCGCTGGTGTCCACCAGGACGGCGTCCGGGGCCTGGGCCAGCGGCGCCGTCTCCCGGGAGGAGTCGGCGGCGTCCCGGCGGTCCAGGTCGGCGGCCATCGCGGCGATGGTGGCCTCGTCCACGCCCTTGGCCCGGAGCTCGGCCGCGCGGCGCGCGGCACGGGCGGCGCCCGAGGCGGTGAGGAAGACCTTGGCGGTGGCGTCCGGGAACACGACGGTGCCCATGTCGCGGCCCTCGGCGACTATGCCGCGCGGGGCGACCTCGGCGCAGCCGCGCTGAAGCTCCACCAGCCGGGCCCGGACGGCCGGGACGGCGGAGACCGCGGAGACCTTGGCGGTCACCTCGGGGCCGCGGATCGGGCCGGAGACGTCCTGGCCGTCGACCGTGATGGTCGGGCCGGCCGCGTCCGTGCCGGAGACGATCACCGGCTTGCCGCAGGCGATCGCGACGGCCTCGGCGTCGTCCACGTCGATGTCGTTGGAGAGCATCCACCAGGTCATCGCCCGGTACATGGCGCCGGTGTCCAGGAAGCTGAGACCGAGGCGGGCGGCGACCGCCCGCGAGACGGTCGACTTGCCCGATCCGGAGGGTCCGTCGATGGCGACGACGACCGGGGCGTGCGCTCGGTCGGCAGTGTCCACGGGGCGAACCTCTCTCTCGGTCCGGCGCGCTCGGGCCGGGATGACTATCTACAAGGTTAATGGACCGGCGGAGGCATCCCGTCCGGTCGGTCCCGGGGCCGCCCCCTACACGCCTGGCGGTCAGTCGGCCGGCAGCCGCTCCTCCTCGTGGTACCGCACCCCGTGCCGCTCGGCGAAGGCCCGCAGCCGGTCCAGGTCGTCCTCCGGCACGACGGTGTGCGCCGTCCGCAGCCCGCCGGCGGTGCCGGCCGAGGGGGCCGGCGCGGGTTCCAGGCCGAAATCGGCCGTCGACCGGGTGCCGCGGGCACCGCGCTCGCCCCGGTGCGTCAGGTCGATCCGGCGGAGGGCCGCGAACGGGACGACCTGCTCGGCCCCGCCGTGCAGCACGAACCGGGCCGTGCCCCGCCCCGGGCGCAGCTCGCACTCCACCACCAGCCGTCGCTGCCGGGCCCGCAGCATCCGCAGGCCGGCCAGCTGCCCGGCGAGCAGCGCCGCGCCGATCGCGCAGCCCCACCACCGCAGCACCGGCCAGAGCAGCAGCAGAAGCAGCACGGCACCGGCGTCCACGGCGCCGACCAGGGCCGCGGTGCGGTCGCCGTCCGGCGGCCCCGGGCGCCACACCAGTGCGTCCGCCGCGGCGTCCACCGGTCCGTCCACCGGATCGTGTCCGTACACCAGCCCTCCCCCGAAGCCCGTCCGGTGCACCGACGCGACCGGGACGACGGGCGGTTCCCGGGCGGACGGGGGCTCAGTCGCGGACGCTCCAGCCGCGGTCGCGCAGACCGCCGGTGAGCAGCCGGACGGCCGACGGGGCGACGTCCAGGTGCACGTGGCCGACCTGCTGGCCGTCGGAGTGCTCGATGGTGACGTCCTCGATGTTGACGCCGAGCGCACCGACCTCGCCGAAGAGCCGGCCGAGCTCGCCGGGCTGGTCGCCGAGGACGACGGTGACCGACTCGTACCGGGTCGGCGGGGCGCCGTGCTTGCCGGGGATCCGGGCGTGGCCGGTGTTTCCGCGCCGCATCACCGCCTCGATGCCCGCCGCACCGGCCCGCCGCTCGCCCTCGTCGACGGCCTGCAGGGCGCGCAGCGCCGTCACCGCCTCGTCGAGGTCCGCGGCCACCTCCTGCAGGATGTCGGCGACCACCCCGGCGTTCGCGGAGAGGATGTCCACCCAGAGCGCCGGATTGGACGCGGCGATCCGGGTCACGTCCCGCACGCCCTGCCCGGACAGCCGGACGGCCGTCTCGTCGGCGTGCTCCAGCCGGGCAGCCACGATCGAGGAGACCAGCTGGGGGGCGTGCGAGACCAGCGCGACGGCACGGTCGTGCGCGGTCGCGTCCATCACGATCGGCATGGCCCCGCAGAGCGCCACCAGCTCCAGCGCGGCGTTCAGGGTGTCGGTGTCGGTGTCCCCGGTCGGGGTGAGCACCCACGGCCGGCCCTCGAACAGGTCGGCCCGGGCGGCCAGCGGGCCGGACCGCTCACGGCCGGCCATCGGGTGGCCTCCGATGTAGTGGACGGTGTCGCAGCCGAGCGCGGCCACCTCGGCCCGCGGGCCGGCCTTCACACTGGCCACGTCGGTGTAGCAACGGGCCAGACCGCGGCGCTGGCAGTCCGCCAGCACCTTGCCGACCAGCGCCGGCGGCACCGCGACGATCGCCAGGTCGACCGGGCCCTCGGGCGGCTCGGTCGAACCCGCGCCGAGCGCGGCGGCCGTACGGGCGGCGTCCGGGTCGGCGTCCTCCAGATAGACGGCGACCCCGCGGCCGGTGAGCGCGAGGGCGGCGGAGGTGCCGATCAGTCCGGTGCCGATGACGGCGGCTGTGCGCATGACGGGGTTGGTCTCCTGGTACGGGCGGCCTGCTGTCCCGCCCATCCTCTCGCAGCCCCACCCCACCCGTCGAAGCCGTCCACCAGCCGAACCCCCGCACAGCGGCGGACCCCACGGGAAGGGCGGTCCCGGGGGCGCTGGACAGGTGGCGTGCACCCAGGGGCGCGTGGGAACGCCTGATGCGGCTCGCCCGGACCTGCACGGTTCCCCGTTCGCCTGGGTATGTCTCCGTCCGCAACCGGGTCGGGGGCCGGGGCCGTCCCCTCAGCCGACGCGCAGCGGAAATCCGCGGCGGACGGCCGCCGGCCCCGGCAGACTGGCGGCCCGGACCGGGGACGGACGAAGGGGCAGGGCGGGGTGGCAGCAGAGACGGCAGCGGCGGATCGGTGGGAGTCGGTACTCGACTCGGTGGTGGTGTACGCGAGCGGCGCGCTGTGCCGCAGGCGGGCCCGGGGCAGGGTGCCCGCGGACGGCAGGGTCCGGCTGACGGGCCTGCCGAGGGTGGCGGACGCGGGTTCGCTGCGTGCGTCGGTGCTCTCCGGCGGGGCGCGGGTGACGGCGGCGCGGCTGGAGCCGGAGGCGGAGGTCCGCAGCCGTTCGGACCTTCCGGGGCTGCGCCTGCGGGTGGATCGGGCGCGGGACGCCGCGGAGGCCCTGCGGCAGCGTTCCGCGCGGCAGGAGGCGCGGATCGCGGAGGTCTCCGCGGTGCGGGCGGTCCCGCCGCCGTTGCAGGCGGACGAGCCGCACCGCCGTACGCCGACCGACGCCTGGTTCGAGCTGGCGGACTTCGTGGACGAGCGGCTGGCCGCGCTGCACGCGCGGTCCGCGGACCTCGCCGAGGAGCTGCGGCTGGCCGAGCACGAACTGGCCCTCGCCGAGGATGCGTTGGCCCGGGCCTCGTCCGCGGTGGCGGTCGGCCCGGTGACGCTGGGCGGTTCGGCCGTGGTGACGCTGGAGGGTGCGGCGGAGGGTGCCGAGGTCGAGCTGGAGGTGGAGTACGGGGTACCGGGTGCGGTGTGGGTGCCGACGTACCGGCTGACCTACCGCCAGGGCGAGGGCTCCGGGACGCTGCTGCTGCGGGCCCAGCTCGCGCAGCGCACCGGCGAGGACTGGTCGGGGGTGCGGATCGGCCTGTCCACGGCGGACCTGCAGCGCCGGACGGACCTGCCGCAGCTGCGTTCGCTGCGGATCGGACGGCGGCAGGCCGTGCCGGCCGCGTCGGGTTGGCGGGAGCCCCCGGCGGGGCTGGGCGATCTGTTCAGCGGGTACGACGCGGCGGGCCGCCCGCCGCAGCCGCGTGCGGGGCGGGCCCGTCCGGCGGGCGGTGGC
>NZ_JBEYFP010000389.1:0-5640 GCF_040634455.1 Kitasatospora sp. NPDC007106 | reverse complement strand
GCCTCGCCTACGTCCACCTCGCCGCCGGACTCGGCGCGGGCCTGCTCCTCGACGGCGCGCTGCACCGCGGCACCCGCACCAACGCCGGCGAGTTCGGCCACCAGACCGTGCAGGTCGACGGGCCGCTCTGCGCCTGCGGCAACCACGGCTGCCTGGAGGTGCTCTGCCTCGCCGCCCTGGAGCGCGGCGACCACGCGGCCGCCGCCCGGCTGGTCGGCGTGGGCGTCGCCAACCTCGTCCGGCTGCTCGACATCGACCGGGTGGTGCTCGGCGGCCGCGCCGTACTGGCAGCCCCCGACACCTACCTCGACGGCGTCACCGCCCAGCTGGAGGCCCGCATCCCCGACCCCGAATGGCAGCCCGTCCCGGTCACCCTCGCCGCCGCCGGCCACCTCGCCGTCGCCGCGGGCGCCGCCGAACTCGTCCTCGGCCCGCTCTTCGGCCGCCGGACCTGAGAGGCGGTTCCTGTGCGGAGGATGCGTCCCGACCCGACAACGAAGGCCTCTCGCCGGACGCCGCGGACGCCGCGGACGCACGGGGCCGGACGGTCCGCTCGACCGTCTCCTCGACCTCCGGGTCGGCCCCGCGCACCAGGTCCCTGACCCGGCGGCAGACGTCCTGCTGCCGGCCGGGCAGGGCGTCGATGTGCGCGTCGACCCGCGGATCGGTCTCGTGGGCCACCGTACGACTCCCGCCGGCCCGCCCCGCCCCGGGACCGGCCGGCGCCGTGCCCGCCGTCCGGGAGCGGCTCAGCCGGGCCGGTCGCCGGTGCGCAGGCCGGCGAGGAGCGCGTCGATGGTGCGGCGGGTGGTGGCGGCCATGTCCACCGACTCCGGGGCCAGCAGCCACTGGAGCTGCAGGCCGTCCATCACCGCGATGATCGCGTTGGCCACCGACTCGACGTCGGTGTCCGCCCGGGTCTCGCCGAGCTCGCAGGCCTCGACGAGGGCCTCCACCACCATGGCCCGCAGGCCGGCGTAGCGGCTGCGGAAGAAGTCCTGGGCCGGGTGGCCCTCGGTGACGCTCTCGGCGGAGAGCACCGCGTACAGCCGGACGATGCCCTCGCGCTCCGCATTGCGCCGCACCGTCTCCACCAGGTGGTCGAGGAGGGCGAGGCCGCGCGGCCGCTCCGTGCCGAGCTGGGCCATCTCGGAGTCGTCCCGCAGCTCCAGCACGCCGCTGAGCAGGGCGGTCTTGGAACGGAAGTGGTGCAGCAGGCCGGGCTGGGTGAGGCCGGCCCGTTCGGCGATCTCGGCGAGCGAGGCGTGGTGGTACCCGCGGGTGGCGAAGGTCTCCACGGCGATCGCGAGGATCTCCTCGCGGCGGCGCGCACCACCCGGCCGCGGGGAGCGGGCGCCGCCCGGGGCGCGGTGCGCCGGGTGCTCCGCGGGCTGGTCGGGGCTGTGGTCGGCGGTGCGGTCGAGGGTCACCGGGTGAGTGTACGAGCCCCCGGACCGGGCCCGCGGACGGGTCGCCGGGCGCCGTCCGTCCCCGCGGCCGACGATCCGTCAAGCTCTGAAAAAAGTGGGGCAGAAGACTTACCTAGTGGTCGGTAGGTCTGATTGCATGTCAGCGGCCCTCAGCAGTGCACCACCCGGCGCGGCCCCCTGCCGCCGCCGGACGCGCCTGTGTGCGCGTGTCCGCCCATCCACCGCGATACGGAGAGACACGTGGAACCCACCCGTCACGGCACCACCCGCCGCCCGCGCCGCCGGGCCCTGCTCGCCGGCGCCCTGCTCGCCGCGTCCGCCCTGGCCGCGGGCACCGTGCCGCTGAGCACGGCGCAGGCCGCCGAGCCGGCCGCCGGCGGACGCCCGCTGCCGTACCTCGACGCGAAACTGCCCGTGCAGCAACGCGTCAAGGACCTCCTCGCGCGGATGACCCCGGACGAGAAGATCGGCCAGATGACCCAGGCCGAGCGCAACGCCGTCGACGCCGACCGGGCGCAGATCACCGACCTGAAGCTCGGCTCGCTGCTCTCCGGCGGCGGCTCCACGCCCACCCCCAACACCCCCGCCGCCTGGGCCGACATGGTCGACGGCTACCAGCAGCGCGCCCTCGCGACCCGGCTGCACATCCCGCTGCTGTACGGCGTCGACTCCGTCCACGGCCACAACAACCTGGTCGGCGCGACCGTCTTCCCGCACAACATCGCGATGGGTGCCACCCGCGACCCGGACCTCGTCGAGCGGGCCGCCCACATCACCGCCACCGAGACCCGGGCCACCGGCCCGCAGTGGGTGTTCGCACCGTGCGTCTGCGTGGCCCGCGACGACCGGTGGGGCCGCACCTACGAGAGCTATGCCGAGGACCCGGACCTGGTCTCCCGGATGGAGACCGCCGTCGACGGCTTCCAGGGCGACAGCCGCAAGGACCTCGCCCGCCCCGACCGGGTGCTGGCGACCGTCAAGCACTACGCCGGTGACGGCGACACCGCCTACGGCAGCTCCACCAGCGGCAGCTACAAGCTGGACCAGGGCGTCACGATCACCGACCGCGAGCACTTCCGGACGGTCGACCTCGCCCCCTACGTCACCGCCGTCCGCAAGCACGACGTCGGCAGCATCATGCCGTCCTACTCCAGCGTCGACTGGACGGAGGACGGCATCGGGAACCCCGTCAGGATGAGCGCCAACAAGGAACTGCTCACCGACGTCCTCAAGCAGAAGATCGGCTTCGACGGCTTCCTGATCAGCGACTGGGACGCGATCAACCAGATCCCCGGCGACTACCCGACCCAGGTGCGCACCGCCGTCAACGCCGGCCTGGACATGTTCATGGTGCCGTACAGCGCCGGGAAGTTCGAGCAGGCCCTGCTCGCCGAGGTGCAGGCCGGCCGCGTGCCGCTCTCCCGGATCGACGACGCGGTGCGCCGCATCCTGCGCGCCAAGTTCGAGCTCGGCCTCTTCGAACACCCCTACACCGACCGCTCCAACGCCGCGACCATCGGCTCGGACGCCCACCGCGCGGTCGCCCGCCGTGCCGTCGCCGAGTCCCAGGTCCTGCTGAAGAACGCCGACCGCGCCCTGCCGCTGAAGGCCCACCAGAAGATCTACGTCGCCGGCGCCAACGCCGACGACATCGGCAACCAGGCCGGCGGATGGACCGTCACCTGGCAGGGGCAGAGCGGCACCACGATTCCGGGCACCACGATCCTCCAGGGCATCCGCCAGTACGCCCCGGACGCGGCGTACAGCCGGGACGCCTCCGCGCCCGCCGCCGGGTACGACGTCGGCGTCGTGGTCGTCGGCGAGACCCCGTACGCCGAGGGCATGGGCGACGTCGGCAACGGCCACACCCTGAACCTCTCCGACACCGACCGGGCGAACGTCGACCGCGTCTGCGCCGCCGTTCCCACCTGCGTCGTCCTCGACGTGGCCGGCCGTCCGCAGATCATCACCGGCGAACTGCCGAAGGCCGACGCCTTCGTGATGTCCTGGCTGCCCGGCAGCGAGGGCGGCGGCGTCGCCGACGTGCTCTTCGGCAAGCGGGGCTTCACCGGCAAGCTCCCGGTCAGCTGGCCGCGCAGCGAGGCCCAGGAGCCGATCAACATCGGCGACCGCCACTACGACCCGCTCTTCCCGTACGGCTTCGGCCTCACCACCCGCCGCTGACCGCACCCGCGCCGGCCGCACCCGCGGTCCCGGCACCAGGCCACCCGCCGCCGCTGCCGACCCAGCGGCGGCGGGGACCCGTGGAGGACCCTCCCGGCGCAGGGAGGGTCCTCCGCGCACCACCCCGCGCACCACCCCGCGCACCAGCTCCCGCACCGGCCCGCCCGCCGGGACACGCGGGGAGTGCCTCGCGGACCGGCCCGCGGATCCGCCGCGCATACGATCGGGAGCACTCCGCCGCCGTCCGGTCGCGCACCGGGGGAAGACAGGTGCGCGCGTGATCGCGCTGGTCGTCAGCATGGGGACGCTCTTCGCGTGGGTCCTGGTGGCCGGACGGCTCGCCCGCTGGAGCATCACCGCCCCCGTCGCGATGACCGCGGCCGGCGTGGTGCTGACCGTCGGCCCGCACCCGCTGGTCACCGTCAGCATGACCACCTCGGACGCCGAGCGCGCCGTCGAGATCATCCTCGCCGTGCTGCTCTTCACCGACGCCACCGCCGTGCCGAAGGGTGTCGTCCGCGCACACCGACGCCTGCTCGCCCGGCTGCTGCTGGTGGCCCTGCCGCTCACCGTCCTCGCCGGCGTGCTGGTCGGCGGACTGCTCTTCCCGTCCGGCCGCTGGTGGCTGGTCGCCCTGTTCGCCGCGGTGACCGTCGCCGTCGACCTCGCACCCGCCGCCGAAGTGATCAAGGACAGCCGGCTGCCGTCCTGGCTGCGCGGCGTCCTCACCGTCGAGACCGGCCTCAACGACGGCATCCTCGCGCCCCTCTTCCTGCTCTGCCTGGCCGGCGCCGACGCCTACGGCGACGTCCCGCAACCCACCGGAAACCCGCTCGGCGACGCCCTCGACGCCGTGCTCCGGGCCGTCGTCGCCGGCGCGCTCGTCGGCCGCCCCGGCGGCCTGCTGCTGCGCCGCGCCTGGCAGGCCGGCTGGACGAGACCCTCCGCCGTCCGGCTCGGCATCCTCGCCCTGCCGCTCGCCGCGTACGGGCTGGGCATCCTGCTGGACGGCAGCGGTTTCATCGCGGCGTTCGTCGCCGGGCTCTGCTTCGCACCCGACGTGCGGGCCCTGCCGCCCAAGGCCCTGCACCTGGTCGAGGACGTCGGTGCGCTGCTCTCGCTGGCACTCTGGTTCGTCTTCGGCGAACTCGTCACCCAGGCCTTCACCGGCGACTTCGACGGCCGGGTGGTGGCCTACGCCGCCCTGTCGCTCACCGTCGTCCGCGTCCTCCCCGTCCTGCTCGCCCTGGTCGGCAGTGGCCTCCATCGAGCCGACCGGCTGATGCTGGCCTGGCTCGGCCCCCGCGGGATGGCCACCATCGTGTACGGCCTGCTCGCCTTCAACGGCCTGGCCCCCGTCGACCCGCACGCCGCCGACCTGGTCGGCCAGTTGATGACCATGACCGTCCTGATGAGCCTCGTCCTGCACGGCCTCACCTACGGGCCGCTCGCCGCCCGCTACGCCCGCCGCACCGGCCGCGACGGCGGTGGCTGAGGCCACCGCGGCCCGCGGTGACGAGCGAACGACGGGCGGGGAACGGCGGGCGAGGGTGTCGGCGGAGTGCGGTTGAATGGCGGCCTTGCCGAACGAACGGGGGAGCGGCCGTGAACGAGTCCGAGGTGGTGGCCGCCGCACGGCGACCCACGGCCGCCTGGCTGGAGTCCTGCTTCGGCCCGGGGACGGTCTGGCGGCCGACCGAGGCCGAACTGCCGGCGTCACTGACGAACGCCGGGGTACGGGACTTCCTGACCACGGTCGGGGTGCCGGCCGTCCGGCTCTCCTTCGTGGACTGGCACTCCGGGGACCTTCCGGAGAAGGGCATGTGGGCGGAGGACCCGGACGAGCTCTACGGCCTCCGCAGGCCCGATGACGACTCGCCGCCCGCCTGCCACGCGTACTGCATCGGCACCTACGGCGTGCGGCACCTCATGGTGCGCGGCGACACCGGCGTCGTCGAGATGTACGACCCCGAGGGCTGGGACCACGCCCGGGGCTACGGCGGCCAGGTGGCCGGCGCACTGCCCG
>NZ_JBEYFP010000388.1:0-5704 GCF_040634455.1 Kitasatospora sp. NPDC007106 | reverse complement strand
CCCGGCCCGCGCCGCCGCCGCGGCCGGGCTGTGCGTCGAGGCGGTGGAGGACATCACCGCCGGGGTGCTCCGCTCGCTGGACCGCCTGCCCGCGGAGGCCGCCCGGCTGCTCGGCACCCTGGACGAGGGACCCCGTGCCGCCTACGCCCGCTTCTTCGCCGACCGGGTCGGCCGCGACTCGGCGGGCCTGTACCGCTCCGGGCGCTGCGTCTACCTGCGGCTGCACGCCCGCCGGGAGGGCTGAGCCGGTGACACCCCACGGCCCGGCCCGAACGGCCGGAATGATCGGAACCCTCCTTGACAGCGCTCCGCGACTGATAGTCTCGCGATCGAGTCAAGAAGGGGTGCGCCGTGGCGGACAACCAAGAGCTCGGCAACCGGATCCGGCAGCTCCGGCGGGCCGCGAAACTCTCGCAGGCCGACCTGGCCGGGGACGACCTGTCGCCCAGCTACGTCTCCCTGCTGGAGGCGGGCAAGCGGGTGCCGACCACCCGCGTGGTCGAGCAGCTCGCCGAGCGGCTCGGCTGCGACCCGAAGGCGCTGCTCGGGCTGATGCCGCGCGCCCGCACCGAGGACATCGAGGTCGAGCTCCGCTACGCGGAGATCATGCTGCGCAACGGCGACAGCGAGGGCGCGCTGCGCGCCTACGAGAAGGTCTCCGCCGAGGCCTCGGACGCCGGCCAGGAGGACATCGCCGCCCAGGCCGAACTCGGCACCGCCCAGGCGCTGGAGCTGTGCGGGCGGCTGGAGGAGGCCGTGGTGCGCTACGAACGGCTGCACGCCGGCGGCCGGCCCGCCCGGCAGGGCGCCGGCCGGCTCACCGTGGTGGTCGCGCTCTGCCGCTGCTACCGCGAGCTCGGCGACCTCGCGCACGCCGTCGACCTCGCCGAGACCACCCTCGCCGAGGTGCAGCGGCTCGGCCTGCTGCCCACCGTCACCGGCATGGAACTGCTGTCCACCCTGGTCGGGCTGCACTCCGAACGCGGCGACCTGCACCGCGCCTCCTACCTCGCCTCGCTCGGCCTGGAGCAGGCCCGGCAGGTGGAGGACCCGAAGGCGCTCGGCGCCGTCTACTGGAACGCCAGCCTGGCGGCCCACCGCAGCGGCGACTCGGAGAACGCCCTGATGCTGGTGCAGCGGGCGCTGGCGATCTACGCGGAGGGCGAGAACGAGCGGGCCGTCGCCCGCCTCCGCAACGCCTACGCCACCGTGCTGCTGCAGCGCGACGAACCCGACGTCGAGGCGGCCAGGGACCTGCTGCGCCGCAGCGCCGACACCCTCGTCCGCGAAGGCAGCAGCATCGACCTGGCGTACTGCGAGACCGCGATGGCCCGCGCCGAACTGCTCGCCGCCGACCCGGCGGCCGCGGCCGAGCACGCCCGCAGAGCCCTGGAACTGCTCGGCCCCGGCCACCGCCTGGAGACCGCCCGGACGCTGCTCGTCCTCGCCGCGGCCCTCCAGGAGCAGGGCGACGAGGCCGGCGCCCGCGAGTCCTGCGAGCGGGGCGCGCTGATGCTGGAGGCGTCCGGCGCGGACCGGCAGGCCGCCTTCGCCTGGGCCGAGCTCGCCGAGATCCTCGACAGGGCCGGCGAGAGCGAAGGGGCCGTGCACGCCTACCAGCAGGGCATGCGCTGCCTGGGGCGGCGGGGCAGCCTGCTGCCCCACCGCTCCGGTCCGGCCCGCCGCCGCTGATCAGCAGCAGGCCGGGAAGTCCCCGGTCGTCGCGTCGGTCGACACCACCGCGCCGTCCGCGGTGACCGCACCGCCGGCGACCGGCGACGCGGCCCACCCGAGGACGGCCAGCAGGGCGAGGACGAGGCCGGCACAGGCCGTTCCAACCGGGATTCGACGCATGACAACTCCTGAGTAACCGAGTGCGGGACGGGGGCCCGGCCGGTACGCCGGACACCCCGGTCGGAGCCGGCCGGGAATCCCCCGGACGGCTCCGGAAAGCACCCGCCGGAATGCTCTCCGGCGGTCTTCCGTGCCGTGGTCGACGGCACACAGGAACGCTATCCCGAGCACATCTACAACCGATGTACAACCCGATAAACGCCGCCCGGCCCACGCGTGCGCCACCGGAATTCCGACCCCGGTGCGACGCGCGTCCGACCGGGGGCCGACAGAAAGGCGGACCGGAGATGAAGAAGGCGACGGAAATGCGGCGGGTCCTGCGGCGGGCGCTGCTCACCGGCGCGGCGGCGGCCGTGCTGCTGCTCGGCACCGCGGGCACCTCCCCCGCGGGCGCCGCCTCCGCGGACATCCCGATCGAGTCCTGGAACAACACCGGCGCCTCCGCCGGGGACACCTCCGGCGGGTCCTTGCCGCACACCGCGGACATCCACATCGGTTCGTGGAACAGCACCGGGGCCGACTACCACCGGCCGCCGACCGTCTCCTGACGCACCGCCCGCCGCCCGGCCCGCTCCGGCCGGGCGGCGTACCCGGGTGCCGGGCACCGGGTACGCCTCCCGACGGGCCTCAGACCGTCCGCACCGCCACCAGGCCGGCCACCAGGTCCGCGTGGTGCGCGTCCACCGGCAGGCCGAGTCCGGTGAACAGCGCCCGGGCCCGCAGCAGGCAGGCCCGGGCCCGGCCCTCCTCGCCGAGCTCCGTCAGCGCGCGGCCCAGCGCCAGCAGCGCGTGCGCCTGGTCGCGTTCGGCGCCCAGGTCCTCGCAGGCGGCGAGGGCGGCCTCGGCGTGTTCCACCGCCTGCCGGAGCCGGCCCGCCGCCCGCAGGCTGTCTGCCAGCCGGTAGCGGGACTGCGCGGCCCGCACCTCCAGACCGAGGCCGGAGGCCAGCGCCATGCTGCGGCCGAACCACTCGGCGGCCTCCGGGTGGTCCCCCAGCGTGTGCAGGGCCAGGCCCAGCACGTACATCGCGTAGGCCCGGCCGGGGCCCTCCTCCGCCGGGCCGCCGGGCAGGCCCCGCGCCAGGTCCGCGAGCACCGCGCGGCAGACCGCCGCGCCCTCCTCGGCCCGGCCGCCGTACACCCGGGCCAGCGCGACGTTGACCCGGGTGGCCACCTCGCCGGCCCGGTGCCCCAGCCGGCGTGCCAGCTCGACCGCCTCGCCGTAGAGCGCGTCGGCCTCCTCGTAGTCCGCCAGGTACTGGGCGACCAGGCCGCCGTCGTTGAGCACCTGCCGCAGGATCGCGGTGTCGCCGGCCGCCCGGCTGGCGGCCGCGGCCAGCCGGGTCTGGCGGCGCGCCTCGGAGAGCCGGTGCAGGTCGAGCGCGATGTTGCCGCGCAGGAAGCGCGCCCGGCCCTCGGCGCGGGCGTCGCCCCGCCGGACGGCCGCCTCGGCCAGCGCGTCCACCGCCTCGGTCAACGGCCCCCGGTGCGGGCCCAGTTCGAACGGGCTCAGCATGACCAGCAGGTCGACCGCGCCGTTCAGCCGCTCCCGGTGGTCCGGGTCGGCGCCCTCCCCGTCCGGCGGCTCGGTGCCGATCCGGTGCGCCAGCGCGACGGCCGTCCCGGACTCCGCCGACACCCAGGCCTGCGCCGCGACGCGGTCGGCGAAGGACAGCCCCGTGGTCGACGGCCGGGCGAACACCTGGTCGATCTCGTCCCCCGGGCAGCCCTGCCGGAAGGCCTCGTGCCCGGTCGCGGTCAGGAACCCGAGCAGCCGCTGCCGGGCGGCCGCGGCCTCGCCGGGGTCGGTGCGCCGCGAGGTCCGCTGCGCGAAGGAGCGCAGCAGGTCGTGGTACCGGTAGCGGCCGATCCGCAGCGACTCCACCATCCTGACGTCCACCAGGGACTCCAGCAGGTCCTCGGCGTCGTCCCGGCCGACCGCGAGCACCGCCGCCGCGGCGTTCAGCCCGATGTCCGGCCCCGGCACCGCGGCCACCAGCCGGAAGGCCCGGGCCTGGTCCGCCGAGAGCTGCCGGTAGCCGAGGGCGAACGCGGCCTCCACCGCGAGGTCGCCGATCCGCAGCTCGTCGATCCGGCGGACCTCCACCGCCAGCCGGTCGTTCATGCTGGCGACCGTCCACGCCGGACGGGCCGCCAGCCGGGCCGCCACGATCCGCACCGCCAGCGGCAGGTGGCCGCAGGCCGAGACGAGTCCGAGCGCGGCGGGCCGCTCGGCGGCCAGCCGCTCCGGGCCGATCACCCGGCCGAGCAGGCCGAGCGCCTCCTCCGGGGTGAACAGCTCCAGGTCGGTGTGCAGGGTGGCGAGCGAACTCGCCGCCCCCGTACGGCTGGTGAGCAGGACGGCGGAGCCGGCGGTGCCGGGCAGCAGCGGGCGCACCGAGGCGGCCTCGTCCGCGTTCTCCAGCACCAGGAGCAGCCGGCGGTCCGCGAGCAGCGAGCGGAGCAGCGCGGACCTGTCCTCCGTGCCGTCCGGCACCGCCTCCGGCGTGATGCCGAGCGCCGTCAGGAAGTTGGCCAGCACGGCCGCCGGGCGGCCGCCGTCCGGGCCCTCCCCGCGCAGGTCCGCGTAGAGCTGGCCGTCCGGGAAGAACCGGCGGACCTGGTGGGCGACGTGGAGCGCCAGGGTGGTCTTGCCGACCCCGCCCATGCCGGCCACCGACACGATCGCGGGCGACCCGTTCACCGGCGAGACCAGCGCCTCGCCCAGCGCCATCACCAGCGTCTCCCGGCCCACGAAGTCCGACGTGTCGGGCGGCAGTTGGCCGGGCACCGGCAGCACGGCGGCGGCCGGCCGCCGCGGCACCGGCCCGGGCACCGGCTCTGGCACCGGCTGTGCCGCGGCCCGCGGCGCGGGGGCCCGGACCGCGGGCTGCGACGGCGCGGCGGCCACGCTCCCGCCGGCCAGGATCCGGCGGTGCTCGGACTCCAGCTCGGCACCCGGCCCGATCCCCAACTCACCCACCAGGGTGCGGCGTACGGCGCGGAAGGCGGCCAGCGCGTCGGCGGTGCGGCCGGCCTGCGCCAGCGCCCGCATCAGCAACAGGTGGACCCGCTCGCGCAACGGGTGCGCCGCGGCGAGCTCGGTCAGCTCGGGGACGCAGCGCCGGTGGCCGCCGAGCGCGAGGTCCAGGGCGATCCGCTCCTCCAGCAGCGCCAGCCGGCGGTCCGCGAGCAGCCGCCGCCACCGGTCGGCGAACGGCCCGGGGATGCCGGCGAGCGGTTCGCCCCGCCAGAACGCCAGTGCCGCGTCGAGGAGATCGCGCGCCTGGGCGGTCTCGCCGTCGGTGCTCGCCCGCTCGGCGCAGGCCGCCGCCTCCTCCGCGCGGAAGACGTCCACCGCGGAGGTCGGCAGGTCGAGCCGGTAGCCGTCGCCGCCGGTGGCCAGCACCTGCGGGCCCTCGCCGTCCTCCAGGACGCGCCGCCACCGCCAGGCGTACGTCCGGATGATGCCGGTGGCCGTGCCGGGCGGCTCGTCGCCCCAGATGGCCTCCGCCAACTCTCCCGCGCCGACGGCGAGTCCGCGCCGCAGCAGGAGCACCGCGAGCATCGCCTGCTGCTGCGGGCCGCCCGTCCTGAGCTGCGCCGCCCCCCGCCGCACCTGCATCGGCCCCAGGACGGAGAGCCTGAGATCGTCCATGGATTCGTGCCCTTTGCCGCTGATCTGCCCCACCCCCGGGGTCAGGCTAGCCCCGGCCCCGGGCGGGCACCCCCGTCGATCGACTGGAATCCCGGGCACCCGGTCGACAGGACGCGGACAACCGGTGCCGCGGTTCGCGCCCCGCTCGTCCGGCCCGCGCCGGGCGCACCGCCGGCCGGACGCCCGGCCGACC
>NZ_JBEYFP010000387.1:0-5742 GCF_040634455.1 Kitasatospora sp. NPDC007106 | reverse complement strand
GTCGCGAGGTGGGCGTTGGTCACCACGGAGGCGTGGCGGCCGTCCGCGGTGACCAGGGTCTCGCTGTAATAGCCGTTCACTATGCCGTCGTGGCCCCAGGCCGTGCCGCCGCACGGCAGGGTGTGGGCGGCGACTCCGAGGCCGTAGGAGAGGCCGCCGCCGACGGTGACGGTCTTCTTCATCTCCGCGAGGGTCGCCGGTGAGAGCAGGCGGCCGCCCACCAGCGCCCGGTCGAAGGCGGTGACGTCCTGGAGGGTCGAGATCATGGCTCCGGAGGTGCTGTAGATCGACGGTTCCAGGGCCGTCCCCAGGTCGGTCCAGAGGTTCAGGGCGCCGATCCGGATGCCGTGGTAGCCGTGCACGGCCGGGGCGGGAACGGTGCGGTCGCCCGCGGCCGGGAAGCTGGTACCGGCGAGGCCGAGCGGCTCGATGATCCGGGTGGTGATCGCCTGCCTGACGGACAGGCCAGTGATCCGCTCGATGAGCAGGCCGAGGATCTCGTAGTTGGTGTTGGAGTAGGCGAACGCGGTGCCGGGCGCCGAGGCCGGCGGGTGACCGAGTCCGTCCCGGACGAGCGCGGCCAGGATGTAGGTCCCGTCCGGACTCGCCTGCGGGTTCGGCGGGTCGTTGGCCGGGATGCCGCTGGTGTGCTGGAGCAGCTGACGGACGGTGATGGTGTCGCCGTGGTAGCCGTTGCCGTCGACGACGCCCGGCAGGTAGGTCTCGATCGGGGCGTCGAGCGAGACCCTGCCCTCGTCGACGAGCTGCAGCACCACCGCGGCGGTGAAGGGCTTGGTCTGGCTGCCGATCCGGAAGTGGTCCGTGGGCTGGATCGGGAGGTTGGCGTTGATCGTCCCGGTGCCGGCGGCGAGGCTGTAGGAGGTGGTGGCGTCCCCGGCGAGGACGGCAGCCCCCGGGCCGGCGGCGGCCTGGAACGTCTTCAGGGCGGCCAGTGTGCCGGCGTGGTCACCGCCGGTCTGCGCGTGCGCCGACGACGGCAGTACGACGATCGCCGCGGCCACGGCGGCGGCGAGGGCCGGGAGTCGCTTCGTGCGGTGCTTCACTGTGTTCTCCTTGGTCTGGTCGAGAGCGGGGGTCGGTCCGCTCACAGGGGATGGGTCGGGCTCCCGAGCGGGACTCGCACGCGTGGTGGCGTTCCGGGTGAACCGGGCTCTCCCGGGGGGGCATTCGCCTCGTCCGTGGTCGGGATGCCGGTCCGGCGAGAGCCCGTGACCCGGGCTTCCGGCGACCGGTCAGCTCGTCCGGTCCCCGGCGGCGAAGGCGGCCGAGAGGCGGGGGACGTAGTCGGCCAGCGCGGGTGCCCAGCAGCCGTAGTCGTGTCCCCCGTCGCAGCCGGGGGCCAGCGAGGAGCCGTTGCCGTAGTCGACGAACCGGCTCGGGATGCGCAGCTGGTCCAGGCGCGCCTTCACCGTGGCGGAGGCGATCTCGGTGTAGTGGTCGACCAGCCCCTGGCTGCCCGTGTACAGCGTGATGTCGGTGCCGGCGAGGCGCGCCAGGTTGGTGCCGGCGGCCGGGTTGACCTCGTTCCAGACGTGGTCCGCGCCGAAGACGGGGTACGGGGAGCCGAAGATCGCGTCGCTGTCCGTGGAGGGGCCGTAGCCGGTGCACCGGCCGGTACCGGACGGGGTGGAGGTGCTCGCTGCGCACCAGGCGCCGGTGACGTTGAGCTCCGTGGCGAGGACGGCGGCGCGGATCTCGGCCATGCCGAAGTCGATGCCTCCGGACAGGGACGCGACGCGGCCGAACAGGTCGGGCCGGGCTTCGGCGTAGCGCAGTGCACCGTAGCCGCCCATGGAGAGGCCCACGACGGCGCGGTGCGACCGGTCGGGAACCGTGCGCAGGTTGGCGTCGATGAACGGAACGACCTGCTGGGTGTGGAAGGTCTGCCAGTTCGCGGCGCCCAGGGCGGTGTTCTGCATGAGCCAGTCGGCGTACCAGCCCTTCAGGCCGCCGTCGGGTACGACGGTGATCATCGAGTCCGAGTGCAGCGCCGGGGCGGCCGCGACGTCGTCCACGGTGCCGCCGCCGCCGTGCAGGAAGTAGGTGACCGGCCACCGTCGGCCGGGTTCCGCGGCGTACCCGCCGGGAAGCAGGATGCGGATCCGGTGGCTTCCGGAGAGCTGTCCCGTGGTGACGGTGATCGTGAAGTCGGTGGCGGAGTGCACCTCGGTGGCCCCGGGCACCAGGATCAGTCCGTGGCCGTCGGCGAAGGCGGGGAGGGCGGACGGGGCAGCGGTGACGACGGGCGCGGCGGTGGTCGACGCGGCGGCGGCCGGTCCGGTGCCTGCCAGGGCGGCGAGTGTCAGGGCCGCGCCGGCGGCGCTCAGACGGAGGGACTTCATCGGGCTCCTTCACCGGAGGGTGTCCGCGGCACGGTGGCGTGCCGCGGACCGGACGGCTCCGATGCTGGTCCCCTGGGTGGCCGGCGGGACAGGCCATGCCACCGGCCATGGGTGACCGGCGGTCACTGGGGAGTCCGCCGGCCGGATTGCCGCCGCCGACCGCCGGCGTGCCTCCGTGGTTCGGGGCTCTCGCTCACCGGTCCGCGCGGCGGGAAGGTGGCCGGTGCGAAGTCGTGGTGCCGGTGGCGGTGGGTACGGCCGAGGTGGTGTTGCAGCCGGACGTGGCGGAACTGGTACACCGCACCGGTCCGGCGCAGGACCCCGCGCCGGTAGGCGTCGTCGAGGAAGGCGGCCGGGTCCCGGGGGAGCACGCCTTTCAGCGGCAGCAGGACGCGTGCCAGCACGATCCACTGGCCCCAGGCGGTGAAGGCGAGCACGTAGGAGAGGGCGCCTCCGATCCCCCCGACCGCACCGATGAACAGGCCGTCCGACAGACCCCAACGGAGCGGCCCCAGCGGGCCCTGGAGCAGTTCCACGACCAGGCGCCCGCTCAGGGCGATCGCCACCGTGAGGGTGGTGGCCAGAACGAGGAGCTGCCGGACCACCGTCGCCCGGTTCGAGGACAGCAGACTGATCGGGGTGGCCGCCGAGGTGACGTCGACGGGCGCTTCGAGGGCGGCCATCAGACCGAACACCAGACCGGCGGCGGTGCCGAACGTCAGCCCGAGGCACACCATGTTGATCAGCGTGCTCTCGATCACGCGCGGGTCGGTGAGCGGGCTCCCGAGATACAGTGCCCGTTCCAGGGTGAGGGCGCAGGCGCAGCCGACACCCATGACGGATCCACCGAGCAGGCCGTGCCCGAACCGGGCGGCGAACGTGCGCAGGGGCCGGCGGCCGAGGCCCGCCCGGGCGGTGGGCAGGGCGAGCCGGACGCGGCTGGGTTCGAAGGCCGTGCCGGTCCCGAGGCCGACCATGACCGCGTAGACGGATCCGAAGGCGAGGCCGGCGACCGGCCCCATCAGGCTCCCCTGCACCAGGATCTCGCCGATCCCGAGCCGGGTGCCCAGGAGAGCGACCAGCCAGTCGGACAGCGTGACGCTCAGTGCGGTGGCCAGGACGACGGCCAGGATGCGGGTCGGGAGGGGCACCGAGTCGGCGAGTTGCCACCATGCGAGGTCGTGCCGGTCGCGGTCGAGCCGTACCAGGTGGTGGGCGAGGTGCCCGAGCCAGCGCTCGGCTCGCTCGGGGTCGCGGACGGGCGACCGCGACCGCCGTCCGGCGACGTCCCGCTCGGGAGCGCGGCGCCGGTAGACCGCGGGCACGAAGCCCGCCAGCAGGTGCTCCTCCAGGGACTTCACCGTGGGGAAGCGGGCGGCGTCCAGCAGTTCCGCGGGATCCCGGTCGGGCGCCTCGCTGTACATGGTGCGGGCGAGGACGACCATGAGCGGGGTGGTCAGCACCGCCGCGAGCCGCACACCCGCCGGGCTCTCCCGGGTGCGCAGGCACTCGAGCACGGCGTCCCACCCCGTCGTGGACCCGTCACCGTCACGGACACCACCGTCCGGAACCGCGCGGACGGTGCGCGGCAGGTAACCGGACAGATCGTCGATCGTGAGGTCGGTGAGCTCGACGCCCGCCGCCCAGACCAGCGGAGCGTGCGCCGCCCGGACCGCCTCCGCGAACTCCTCGCGCCGGCTGGTGAGGACGAGCGGCAGCGAGACGCCGTTGAGCGCCTCCAACGCCTCCTGCCGCAGGCCCTCCGCTATCTCGTCGAAGCCGTCCAGGACGGGGAGGACGAGGTCGGCGTCGACCAGCGCGGCGGCCAGGGTCTCGCCGCGCCGGCCCCGGCCGGCCAGATGAGGGTGGTCGCGCAGCAGCTGGCCGATCATCCAGTCGCGCAGCGCGGTCGTCGTCGGATCCCAGGAGCTCAGGCCGAAGACCACGGGCACCCGGCCGGAGACGCTCGCGCCCGGGCCTTCCAGGAGGTCCAGGACGAACCTGATCGTCAGGATCGACTTGCCCGAGCCCGCCCGGCCGAGGATCACCCACCGCCCCGAGGGGATCCGGCGGTACACCTCCGCCACGCCGCGCAGGTCTCCGCTCACGTCCACCTCGCGAGGGGTCTCCCACGGACCGAGGCGTTGGACGTTCTCCGCGTGGTCGGTCAGGCTCGCGGCTGCCGGCTGCCAGCGGACCGGCAGCGGAAACGGATCGTGAACCCGGCGCTGTGTCTCCTCGACCCGCCAGCGGCGCCTGACCTCCACCGCCAGTTCGCTCATGGCGACGGCGATCGCATCGTGCACCGGCACGGGCGCGGGCGCCGCGAGAACGACGGGCGGGCGCGGCGGCGTGTCGTCGGGGGCGGACGGACCGGCGGCCCGGGCGGGCTGTACGGGGACGCGTTGCTCGGGAACGGGTTGCTCGGGAACGGGTTGCTCAGGGACGAGCTGCTCGGGACCGAATTGCCCATGGGCGGGTTGCTCATGGGCGGGTTGCTCGGGAGCGGACTCGGGCGCCGGGAAGGCGCTGCCGCCGCGGGGGTTCGTCAACTCGGCGGCCAGGTGTCGCCGGTCCTCCTCGCCCAGGCCGAGGGCGTCGGCCAGCAGGTTCACCGTCCCGAGCCGGTGGTCCGTGGACCTCCCGCTCTCCAGCCGGCGGATGGTGCGAACGCTCACCCCTGACCGCTCTGCCAACTGTTCCTGCGTCAGGCCCGCGAGATCGCGCTGTCGGCGTAACAGGGTGCCGAGCCGATCCTTCACCGTGCTCCTCCTACTTGCCGGTACGAACGGCGGCGAGCCTACCCACGATGGCCGGTCACCGATGGCCTGTTCCCTGACCTGTTCACCGAACATGACTGAGGTCACCATCGGTGCCCCGTGTGCGCACCAACGACAGGCGAGGAGTCGACGTGGCCCACCGCTACTGGTGCGGCGAGTGCAGCTTCAAGACCCCCTGGCTCAGCACCGCCGAGGGTGAGCGGCAACAGATCGCTCACTACGCCGCCAAGCACCCCGGCACTCCTCCCGGCGGACAGGTCGAGCACCGCCGGGGCGGCTCGCGCGCAGGCCGTGGATACCTCCGGCTGGCAGCCGTCGCGCTCGTCCTGCTGGCGGTCGTGGCCGCCTGTCACCGCTAGCGCCGCAACGACGCCCGCCACGACTGCCGCCGGGTTCACTCGTCGGGCCGATCAGGACGGGAACCTGTCCGAGGTGGATGCCCGTCGTCGGTCGGACGGAACCGTCGCGCTGCGGGAGCGGATTGCGCAGCGGTCCGCACGGACCGGGTCGCGGGACGCACGCGCGAGAGTGCTGGAGTGCTCTCAGCACGCGGAGGGCAGGTACGGTCCGGACGACTGCCGAGTCCGCCGCACGCCGGA
>NZ_JBEYFP010000386.1:0-5752 GCF_040634455.1 Kitasatospora sp. NPDC007106 | reverse complement strand
GGGTCGTCCTGGCGTGAACTCCGCCCGGCCCGGAGCCGCCATGGCCTTGGGATGCCGGACCGGTCGGGCCCGGCTCAGCGCCCGCGCGGCGGACCGAGGAGCGATCCGATGCAGGCGCCCATCACCAGGGCGAGCAGGACCAGCGGGGCGAGCATCGCGGCCATCATCACCGCGAACCCTGACGGGTCACCCAACCCGCGGGCCGGGTCGTCGAACGTCCCGGAAGCGGCGGTCATGACCACCACGCCCACGACCCCCGCCACCGCTGACGGAGCCCACGCCCGGACCCGACCCAGTACCACCCCCAGGACGAAGAGCGCGGCGGCCGCACACGCCACGTACTGCATCTCCGGCGCCCCGCCCTCCGAGGCGTCCTCCCACACCGCCCGCCCGAGCCATGGACCCGCCCCGAGCACGGCGATCCACCCCAGGGCGCACGCCCACGTCCACCTCGGCGATGCCGCCACCCACGTCCCCCTTCGTCAGGCCGCAAGAATCGCACAGGATTTGAACGCGTTCAACCTGGCGTCCTCCCGGCCCGGAGAACCTCGGACCAGCGACCGATGACGATGTGTCGGATCCGCCGCATCCACCGGCATCGGCTGCGGGCGACGGCGCGGACGTGGCTCTCGACGGCCTGCTCGACAGTGGGCAGCCCTGTCAGGCCTTCCCGCGGTTCCTGAAGGACGGAGACGAGTACACCCCGGTCGCCACCTCGGAACGGGCGACCCAGGACCGGTTCCGCCGAGCCTGACCGGCACCGCCCGGTCCCGCCCGCTGATCGTGCCCGGCATCGGTGGAACACCTGCGCATGGGAGCCTCTCCGCCATGAGCGAGCCCACCCCTTATGACCACGACCGAGCCGCATACACCCGCGAAGCGCTCGCCCGTCTCGTCCTCGCCGACAACGTCACGGAGGTGGCCGACAGTGCCGCGGGGCTGGTGGCCACCGGCAACGACGCCGACACCGGATTCGGCGGCCGGGCCAGCCAGGCCCGGCAGCTCATCGAACTGGCCGAACGGACCCTCAGCTCGGCCGTCATCTACGAACTCGAACGCGGCAGCTCCTGGGAACAGATCGCGGCCTACCTGGAGATCGGCCCCGACGACGCCGAACAACGCTTCATCCCGCCGTCCAGGCGTGGAAGAAAGCGTTCGAGGAGCCGTACCGACTGGACGAGACCGGCCGCAAACGCATTCCGCAGCTCCCCACCGCGGCGTACGACCCCACCTGGGCATGTACCCAGCTGGACCGGTGGGCCCACCTCCGGCGCCTCGGGACCGGCGGCAGGCAGGCCGTCAGTTCCGGCCTGGTGATGGCCGATGCCGCGGACGACGAGAAGGTCCCCGCCGTGGACGGGAGCTGACCGGCTCCCGCGTCAGAGCCCGGCGGGCGCCCATGGGGGCCGTGGGCCGCCGTCCGTGCTGCGTCCCTCCCAGGTGCGGAACCGTCCACGGACCGTTTGACGGTGAAGGTCACGACCTGGATTCCAGCCCCGGCGGGCAGGCCGGGGTATCGCGACTGAAGACCCTTCCCGAGCTCGTCGACGCATGTGTCCGATGGCCGCACCCGCCGTGCTCGGTGGCCTGACATCGAGACCGGCCCATGCGTCGAGACCGGCCCATGCATCGAGACGCCCGTGGGAGAGCTACCGACCGGAGGGCTCCGCCACGACACCTTCACGGCCGCCGTCGCCCGGCACGGGGGAGGAGATCTGGTCTCCCGTCAGGCGGACCATGCACGCCAGCGCGATCGCTGGGTCCGCGGTGTCCAACACCACTCGGTCCGGCCCCCACGGATGCGTCATCACGAGGAATCCACAGGTCGACGCGGCGATCGCCGGAAACGGCTCCGAGGAGTAGTCACGGAAGTCGCCCGTCGCCGACACGTGCAGCGCGTTCATGCTCGTCCAGGGGAACAGCCCGCGCAGCACCGGCTCCTGCGCCGCCGGTTCCAGCAGGCTCCACAGTGCGGGACCGAACCGCTCCCCGGGCTGGTGCGGCGGACGCCAGGCGTCCAGAGTGGCCCGCCATTCCCTGTCGCGTTCGTTGTCGCCACCCCGGATCGTCATGGCCCGACCATCGACCGGCCCCGGTCCGCTGTCCGTGCCCCGTGGCCGCCGACGACGACCGCGCCCGTTCCCTCCCGGCTCCGCCAACAGCTCGTGCCCGACGAACGGCCGCCGGAGGTGATGGCCCCGGTCGGCCCGCCGGACCGGGCGCGTCGGGGCGGACCGGGAGGGTCGAGCCGGCCGGCGGCCCGGGAGGGGCCGTTCGGGGGACTGGGCGGCCGATCGGTGCCACACCCGGGTGGCTCGGCGGGCGGAGTGCCGGTGCCGGGACTACGGTGTCCGCGGGCCCGCAGGCCCGGGGCAGGCGCCGTGCGGGGCCGGCCGCAGTGCTGCGACGACGGACCGGCCCGGAGAGGGAGAGGGACAGAACCATGATCGCGGACATCGGGATCGAACCACTCGGTGATCACGAGTACCTCGTGCGCTTCCCCACCCCGGACGACGCGGTCCTCTCCCGCATCCGGGCCAGCGAGTCGACCGTGGACCAGTTGCACCTGGCCCCCACCGACGAGGAGCGCATCGTGGCGGAGACCGCCGTGTTCCTCGCCGAACGGCAGCCCACGGCCGACCTCCCGCCGATGATCGACCTCGCCGACGTCGCGGACGCCTACGGCGACGACTACCTTCGGGAGCTCGGCCGCCGCCTCGGTGCCCGGTGAGCCGCCCACGGTGGTCGGCGTACGGAGGCGCGGTCAGCGCCCCAGGTAGCGGAGCGTGAACCCGGGCGAGGCGTAGACCCCGCCCTGGGGCGCCGCCGGGTCCACCGGAAGGTCCGCCCCCGGAATGCCGGCGGCGTACGCTTCGGCGTCGTCGACGGGCGTGTAGTCCAGGACCGCCGGATCGGGGAGCTCCCAGAAACGGCGGGTGTTGGCGGAGACCGCGTACACGGTGGCGAAGCAGACGGCGGCCGGTGCGGTCAGCGCGGCCCGTACGTAGCCGACGGCGTCGCGCGGGCTCAGCCAGGTCGCCAGGTGACGGGCCTCCGCGGGCGCGGGCTCGAAACTGCCGATGCGCAGACAGATCACGGACAG
Source organism: Kitasatospora sp. NPDC007106 (assembly GCF_040634455.1). Lineage (NCBI taxonomy): Bacteria > Bacillati > Actinomycetota > Actinomycetes > Kitasatosporales > Streptomycetaceae > Kitasatospora > Kitasatospora sp. NPDC007106. The sequence continues at coordinate 2,649 of NZ_JBEYFP010000386.1, read as the reverse complement.
ACCGAACTTGTCGGCGTACAGCCGCCCGAGCGCCTCGACCGCCGCCTTGCTCACCCCGTACAGCCCGTCCGGACGGACAGGCTCGTCCGGCCCCGTTCGACGGCCGACGGGATGGAAACCGGTCACCCGGTTGCTGCCCGCCAGCACCACCCTCTCGATGCCCAGGCGCCGCGCCGCCTCCAGAACGTTGTGGGTGCCGAGCACGTTGACGTCGAGGAGGTCCGCGAGCGGCGCCTCGTCCGGGATCCCGGCCAGGTGCAGCACCCGGTCGGCGCCCGCGAGCGCGGACTCCACGGCCGCCGCGTCCCGCAGGTCGACGCAGTGCGCCTCCTCGTTGTCGGCCTCGGGCCGCAGCGGCACCCGGTCGACCAGGACCACCCGCCCCGCCTCGCGCCGAAGCACCTCGCGCACGACGGACCCGATGGTCCCCGCGGCACCCGTCACCGCCACCGTTCCCAGACCCACGATGCCTCCCCCTGCGATCGGCCGACTCCGCATCCTCGCTGACGCCCGGTCACGGATCAAGCAGCGGACGGCGACGACCGACGCCGCACCGGCCGCCACCGGAGGCCGGGGGAGGGCACGCGGCCGGCCGGGACCGCCGCCGCCGCGCCCGGCCCGCCCGTCAGGGGTGCATGCGGGCGCCCTTGAGGACCTTGTCCACGGCGTTCCGCGGCCCGTGGACCGCCAGTCCGACCAGGTCGAGCCGGTCGGTGGCCACGGCCCGCACCGCGGCCCGGTTGTCCCGGTCGTTCCCGGTGGCGAACAGGTCGGAGGTGAACACCGCACTGGGCAGCGAACGCGACAGTGCACGCCCGTGGGCGGCGGCCATCAGCTCCTTCGTCCCCTCGAAGACCAGCACCGGCTGGCGGAACATCGGCAGGTAGGCGACGCCGTCGGCATCCGCGTAGGGCTCGCCCACCACCTCGGGCGAGACCGTGCCGAGCCCGCTCACCAGGAAGGCGGTCACGTTCAACCGCTGCCACGGTTCGAGGTCCTCGCGCAGCAGGACGGCGATCTTCGTGTCGAAACGGACGGGTGCGCCCCCGGGCGCCGGCGCCGCCGTTGCGGTCGCGGCCGGGGCGACGGTCTGGTCGGTTCTCATGCCACGAGACTGCAGGCCGTCCGGCCGCGCCGTCTTGTACGTTCTTTGCATGCCGCCGAAACAGGAGGTCGCTGCCTGGCGCCCGGCCGTCCCGGGCGTCGTCGAGGTCCTCCACGCCCACTTCACCGACCACGCGTACCCCATGCACGTCCACGACGCCTGGACGGTGCTGATCGTCGACGACGGCGCCGTCCGCTACGACCTCGACCGCCACGAACGCGGCACCCCGGACGACACCGTCAGCCTGCTCCCGCCGCAGGTCCCGCACAACGGCTCACCGGCCACCGCCCACGGCTTCCGCAAGCGGGTGCTCTACCTCGACACGACGCAGCTCGACGCACGGTTCATCGGCCCCGCCGTCGACGGCCCCGACCTCACCGACCCCGTGCTGCGCAGACGCGTCGGCCAACTGCACACCGCCCTCGCCGACGCCGGCGACGAACTCGAGGCCGAGAGCCGGCTCGCCCTGATCGGCGAGCGCCTGCGCGAGCACCTGCGCCCCGGCTCGGCCACCGCCGGCCCGCCGGCCCGCGGCGTCGCCCACGACCTGCGCGACCTCCTCGACGCGCACCTGCTCGACCACCTCACCCTGGACCGCGCCGCCACCCTGCTCCACGCACACCCCGCCCACCTGGTGCGGGCGTTCAGCGCCGCGTTCGCCATCGCACCCCACCAGTACGTGATGTCCCGCCGCGTCGACCTCGCCCGCCGACTGCTGCTCTCCGGCCGCCCACCCGGCGAGGTCGCCACCGCCGCGGGCTTCTACGACCAGTCCCACCTCACCCGCCACTTCAAGCGCGTCCTCGGCATCCCCCCGGGCCGCTACGCCCGCCACGGCCGCGCCGGCAGGGCTGGCTGAACACCGGACCGCGCGCCGTACCGCGGTGGTCCTGCCCAGGCGGTGCGGACGCTGCACGGCAGGCCAATACCCGACCCCCCGCACTCGTTGTCGCCCGGGGCCTCGGCCACCACGGCAGGACCACCATCCGCCCGGTCACCGAGACCGGCGGAACCTGGAGCCGATACGCCCCCGGCGGCCACACACGATGACGCCAGACGCAGGCTCGCCGACGCGTAGGCGGCACCACACCGTGGGTGCCCACCGGTCAGGCCGTGACATCACGTCAAGTCCCGGACGGGTGGCACCCCTCGATGAAGCCCGTGAGCGCCTCCTGCCAGCGTCGTTCGAAGAACTCCGCGGACGTCTCCTCGACGTGCACGTCCTCGGCGTCCGCGAGCTCCGTCCATGACGGAACGGGCTCCGACCCGAGCTCGACCGGGCCCTGCAGCGGGTGGTCCCGATCGACGCGGACGAGTCGGCCGTCCACGTACTGAGCCACCTTGCGCACCTCGTAGCCGTCCGTCCCGACCTCCGTGACGGACTCGAACGGCTCGTCGTCGTCCGCCAGAAAGTGGAGGGAGATCACGTACCACGGTCTTGGCTCCGCACCGGGTTTGCGCCGGAGCCGGGCGGCCAGGGTCTGCTGGGGCCGGAACGGGCGGTGGCGCACGCAGCCGGCCGCGGCGGGCGCCCACACCGGCCC
>NZ_JBEYFP010000385.1:0-5755 GCF_040634455.1 Kitasatospora sp. NPDC007106 | reverse complement strand
GCCCCGTCCGGCCCGGACGGACCCGGCCGCCCCGGACCGGTCCGCCCCGGCGGGGTCGACGCCTGGCCCGACGACTTCTGCTGGCTGCTCGCCGGCGGCCGCGCCCCGCACGCCACCGACCCCCGCCGGCACGCCCACACCGTCCTCGCCCACCTGCTGGGCGCCAGCCCGGCCTCCCTGCTGTACGCGCGGCTGCGCAACGAGGACGGCCTCGCCTACTCCTTCCGCTCCTGGTCGCGCAGCTACCGCGACACCGGGGCCTGGCGGATGCTCGCCGGCGCCGAACCCGGGAACGCCCCGAAGGTGCTCGACGCCTTCCGCGAGGTCCTCGCGCAGACCGCGGACGGCCGGGCCGGGCAGGAGGCCGTCGAGGCCGCCGTCCACCAGGCCGTGGTGGAGACGGTGCTCACCGCCGAGTCCCCGCTGGACCGCGCCGTCACCCTCGCCGAGCGCCGTGCCCTCACCGGGACGGACCTCGACCCGGACGAGGAGATCGCCGCCCTGCGCGGGGTGACCGGGGCCCAGGTCGCCGCCGCCGCACGGGAGCTGGCCGACGGGCTGGTCGTCGTCGTCCGCCCGGAGGCGGCGTGAACACCGCCGCCGGCCCGACCGCCGCCGGCCCGACCGCGCCCGGCCGGGACCCGTTCGCCGTCGGCCCCGCCTACCTGGCGGCCGCGGAGGACGCCGGCCTGCTGCACCGCCTCGACGGCCTGCCGGTGGTCGCCGGACCGTACACCGACCCGCTCACCGGCGAGACGCAGTGCCTGGTCGAACACGCCGACCCGGCCCTGCTCGCCGACCCCGGCCGCCTGCTCGCCGAGCTGTTCGCCCGCCACCCCGACTGCACCGCCGCCGTGCTGCGCACCCCCGCCGGCACGCCCGTCGACCCGCGGCTGCAGCCGCTGATCAGCTACCTCCACCTCACCCCGGACGCCGCCGCGACCGCGGGCCGGGCCGCCGCCCCCGCCGTACGGATCACCGAGGACGGCGGGCAGCACCGGGACCTCGTCCGAGGCTGGCTGGCGACCGCGGTCTCCGGAGCCCAGGTCGACCTCGGGACGGAGGTCGCCGAGGGGGCCGTCCGCGAGGCGGTCGAGGAGATCCTGCACGCACCGGCCCGGCGGACCTGGCTGGCCTGGGTCGACGGTCACGACCGCCCGATCGGCCACGCCACCGCCGTCACCGACGCCTACGACGACGCCGGCGGCACCCCGTTCGTCGACCTGGTGGACATCCTGATCGAGGACCCCGCGCACATCCCGGCCGCCCAGCCCGCCCTGGTGGCCGTCGCCGCCGCGGAGGCCGCCCGGCGCGGACTGCCGCTGGTCGGACACGTCTGCCACCACCGCACCGGACCCGGCCTGCCCCCCGACCCCGGCGCCGCCGTGGTGTCCGCCCTGCGCCGCCACGGCTGGCAGGAGTCCTACGGCTACCGCCGCGCCGACCGCCCTTGAGGTACTGGGGGCAGCCGCGCCCCTGAGTGGTCCCCCTGCCGACCGCCCCCTGGAGACGTCATGTCCGCAGACCCGCAGTCCGACTTCCCGCTCACGCTGTCGTTGCTCCACGAGCTGCTCGGCACCGACCCCGGGGACGGGGTCCGGCCGCTGCTCGCGGCCTCCCGGCAGGTCCGCGGTGTGCTCGCCCCGCTCGTCCTCTCGCTCGCGGCGCGCGAGGGCGTCCCGATGGGCACCGGTTCGCGCGGCGAACTCGACCGGATGCTCCGCCGCGCCGCGCACTACCGCGAACTCGCCGCGCTCGTCGGCACGGTGGAGGGCCTGCGGGTGATGAAGGGCCCGTCGCTGGCCCGGTACTACCCGGACGGGCTGCTCCGGCCGCCGGGCGACCTCGACCTGGTCGTCCCCGACGAGGCGGCGCTCTGGCAGGCCGTCGCCCTGCTCGGCGGCCGGCAGTCCTTCGAGGGCGCCGTCTACACCGAACTCCGCCAGGACGCCGTCGACCACCGCTTCGTCGGCCTGTGGTGGTACGGCGAGGACCCGTTGCTGGACCACGAGGCCGAGGTGGAGGTGGCCACCTTCGCCTTCGCCGGCGAGCCCGGCACCGTCCCGGTACGGGCCGCACTGCCCGCCGACCAGGTGCACGCCGACCTGCTCGCGCTCGCCGAGGAACGGTTCCAACGCCCGTTCACCGTGCGGGACTCCATCGACCTGGCGGTCGTCCTCGGCTCGCCGCTCGCGCCCGCCGCAGGTCCGCTCGCGGACACCGCGGCAGCCCACTGCCTGGCCCCGGAGCTGCTCGAACTCTGCGAGCTCACCGCTGGACGGCCCGGCCTCGGGGAGACCGTCCCGGCGGCGCTGACCGGTGCCCTGCGCGAGCCCGCCGCGGCCGAACGGCACCGCCGGGCCGCCCTTCCGGCACCCGCGGACCTCCCGGAGTCCGCCGGGGGAGCCGAGGACCGGCTCGCCGCCGGCCGCACCATCCACGGCCTGCAGTTGACCGCGCTGCGCGACGGCGTCCCCCGCGCTGCCGTGCACCACCGCTTCGACGGCGGGCTGATCTCGCGGACCCCGGTCGCGGACTTCCTGATGGTGACGGGCGAACTCGTCGACCCCGCCTGTCACGCCAGGGCGCTCGACGAACTCGACCGGCTCGACCCCTGGCCGGTCGCGGCCGGTACCGGAGGGTGGTGAACCGTGGCCGTCGTGGAGACCGACCGGCTCGGCCGGACGTTCACGGCCCGGCGCGGACGCCGGGTCACCGCCCTCGAAGGTGTCACCCTCACCGTCGAGCGCGGCCAGGTGCTCGGCCTGCTCGGGCCGAACGGGGCCGGCAAGACCACCCTGTCGCGGATCCTCACCACCCTGCTGCTGCCGACCTCCGGCACGGCCCGGGTGGCCGGCCACGACGTCGTCCGCCGGCCCCGCGAGGTGCGCCGCCGGATCGGCCTGGTGCTCGGCGGGGACCGCGGCCTGTACGGCAGACTGACGGCGCGTCAGAACCTGTCGTACTGGGCGGCGCTGCAGGGACTGGACGCGCGTGCCGCCGAACGGCGCACCGGCGAACTCCTGGAACGGCTCGGGCTGGCCGCCCGCGCCGGCGACCGGGTGGAGACCTTCTCCCGCGGGATGGTGCAGCGCGTCCACCTCGCCCGGGCGCTGCTCGGAGACCCCGAGGTGCTGATCATGGACGAGCCGACCAACGGCATGGACCCGCACTCGGCGGCCGGCTTCCGCACCCTCGTCCGCGAACTGCGGGACGCCGGGACGACCGTCCTGCTCACCACGCACGACATGCACGAGGCGCAGGCGCTCTGCTCCCACCTCGCGCTGATCGACCACGGCACGATCCTCCGGCAGGGTGCGGCCGACACCCTGCTCGCCGAGGTCTCCGCCCGGCGCACCGTCACCGCGACCGGCGTCCCGCCGCGCGCCGCCGAGGCCCTCGCGGGGCTGCCCGGCACCGAGGTGGAGCGCGGGCCGGGCGGCGCGGTCACCGTCCGCCCGGACGGCGCCGAGGCGCTCACCCGGGTGCTCGCGGTGCTCGTCGAGGCCCGCGCCGAGGAGATCTCGGTCGCCGCGCCCGGCCTCACCGAGGTGTACCGATCCGTCATCGAGGACCGGGAGTTCGTCGTTTGATCGCCGCCGCCCGGATGCAGGCCGTCCTGATCGTCCGCTCGCCGGACCTGCTCGCCACGCTCGCCGTCATCCCGCTGTACTCCCTGGTGTTCTTCTCCGCGCTCGTGCACCACCACCGGGAGTCCGCGGCCACCACCGTGGCCCTGACCGCCTTCCTGATGAGCCTGTGGTCGCACGCCGTCTTCGTCGCGGCCGAGACGGTCGACACCGACCGCCGCGAGGGCACCCTGGAGCCCTCGCTGCTCACCCCCGGCCGCTACCTCGCGGCGCTGGCCGTCCGGGTCGGCACCACCACCGCGCTCGGGCTGCCCGTGCTCGCCGAGGTGCTGCTGATCGGACGGTTCGGGTTCGGCCTGCCCGTCCGGATCGCCGAGCCCGGGCTGTGCCTGCTGGTGGCCGTGCTGACCGCGCTCGGGGTGGCCGCGACGGCCCTGCTGATCAGCGGTGTGATGATCCTCGTCCGAGGGGCCCGGGCCCTGCAGAACGCGCTCACCTACCCGTTCTACCTGCTGGCCGGGCTGATCGTGCCGATCGGCGTGCTGCCGGGGCCGGTCCGGGCCGTCGCCCGGTGCTTCTTCCTCGCCCACGGCGCCCAGCTGCTGCGCGACGCCGCGGCCGGCACCGCGCAGGCCGCCGGCCCGCGGGTCGCCCTGCTCGCCGCCCTCGTCGCCGTGCACCTGCTGCTCGGACTGCTCGTGCTGCGCAGGGTCCTGGCGTCCGTCCGCTCCGGAGAGGTGGCCCTCCATGCCTGAGCGCCGCAGTACCACCGTCGCCCTGTCGACCGCACTGCGGCAGTTCGGGCACGGGCTGCTCAGCAGTCACCAGGACTACCGGGCCATGTTCACCTGGCGTTCCTGGGCGGGCGGTTGGCTCGTCCGGCTGCTCTGCCAGGTGCTGTTCTTCGCGACCCTCGGCACCCTGCTGGGCTCCGCGCAGGCCACCGGCGAGATCGCCTTCGGCAACGCGGCCGCCCTCGGGCCGCTCGCCGCGCTCGGCGTGGTCTCCTCGACCGTCGGCGAACGGCGCTCCGGCACCCTGGAGTTCCTGCTCGTCACCCGGGCGAACCCCTTCCTGGTGCTGGCCTCCCGCGGCCTGCACTGGGTGCTGGACGGCATGCTCACCTCGTCCGTCGCCCTCGCCGTCGTGCCGCTGCTGCTGCCGGTGCCGCTGCACCTGCCCGCGCTGCCCGCCGTCGTCGCCGTCAACCTGCTGGTCTCCCTCAGCAGTTACTGCCTGGCGCTGACGCTCGCCGGGATCTCGCTGCGCCACCCCGAGTCCCGGATGTACCTCACCGCCGGGACGACCATCGGCTACCTGCTGCTCTGCGGCATCACCACACCCGTGCCGCAGGACGGCCTGCCCGCCCGGCTGGCGGCCGTCCTGCCGATCACGCACGGGCTCGCGCTGATGCGCCGCCTCGCCGAGGGCGCCCCGTTCTCCTTCGGGCCGCTGCTCGCCGAGGCGGGCGTCGCCCTGCTCTGGGGCGTCGCCGCGCACCTCACCCTCGGCCTCGCGCTGCGCCGGGCCGTCCGCACCGGCAGCCTGGTGCTGCACTGAGGGCGGTCGGCGTCCCGGCGCCGGGCGGTCTCAGCCGCAGTGCACGGCGCGGTTGCCGAGCGAGCGGGTGGTGGCGGTCTGCCCGGCCCAGGTGATGCTGCCGGAGCCGTTGATGCAGGTCTTCACCGCGGCCACCCGCACCGGACCGGCGAACTTGGCGAAGCTGCCCTGGTCCGTGGCGGTGGTGCCGGCGACCTTGCTGCAGCTCGCCGCCGCCGCGGTCTGGGAGCACCGGCTGATGCTCGCGCTCACCGCGGAGGCCGTGCCGTAGCCGCTGTTGACCGTCTTGATGGTGGCGGCGCAGTTCTTGCCGCTCGCGGAGTCGAACCAGATGTAGAAGTAGCCGAACACCACGCCCGACGCGGTGGTCACCGGGTAGCTGCCGACCAGGCCGCCGCTGCAGCCGTACGTGCCGGCCGAGGTCGCCGGGGACGGCGGCACCTTGGTCGGTCCGGCGGTGGTGGGCGTCCCCGGGGTGGCGGGGACGGTGCCCGGGGCGGGCGTCGTACCGGGCTGTCCACCGTCGGCCGGTCCGCCGCCCGTGGTGGCGGGCGCACCGGGCGTGGCACCCCCCCGGGTGCCGGGGGCGCCGCTCGTGCCCGCCC
>NZ_JBEYFP010000384.1:0-5758 GCF_040634455.1 Kitasatospora sp. NPDC007106 | reverse complement strand
TCGGGCGCGGGCCGCGGGCGAGGCGGGCCATCTCCAGGCGGACGGCGGACCTGGCGGCTGGGTCCTGTTCAGCGCCCTGATCCTGGCGGGCTGGGCCGCCCATCACGTCATGTCCGGCACCGAGGCGGTCGTGAAGGAGATCCTGAACCCCGCGGGCCACTGACCCGGTCGCCCGCGCGCCGCGGACCGGGACGGCACCGGCGGCAGGCCGGCGCCCGGCCGCTCGGCGCGCACACCCGGAGCACCGGCCGGGCTCCCGCGAACGACCACGCACCGGCCCGGCCGTGTCACAGACGGCCGGGCTGTCTCGTCCCGGGTTCGGAAGCGACGTTCCGAAGCGACGTTCCGAACCGGGAGGCAGAGGGTCATGCGTGTGTTCGTGGCAGGTGGGAGCGGGGTCCTGGGGCGGCGGCTCGTCCCGCAGCTGGTGGCCCGGGGGCGCGTGGTGGAGCCGCACACCGTCAACGGGCAGCCCGGCGCGATCGTCCGCGACCGGGACGGCAGGGTCGTCGGCACGCTGGCGCTGGACGTCCTCGGCGGCCGGATCCAGACGATCCGCTCGGTGCTCAACCCCGACAAGCTCGGCCACCTCGGCCCCGTCGCCGACGCCTGGACGGTCGTCCGCGAGACCACCGCGCAGGCCCGCCGGCCGGCGGAGCAGTCCGACCGGCCGCCGGACCGTGCCGGCGGTCGCCCGCTCTGACCCGATCGAGGAGGGAGGCAGGCGTGAGCACGCCGCTGACGGAGTACGAGGCGCGGACCCTCGACCGGATCGAACGCCACCTGCGCCGCACCGACCCGGCCCTGGACGGACTGCTCGGCAGCCGCCGCTCGGTCCGCCGCCTCGGGTGGCGTCCGCGGTTCCCGGCCCTGGCCGTCGGCGTGCCGGCCCCGGCCACCGGCGGTCTGGGCCTGTGCGCGGCCGTCGGACCCACCTGGGCCGCGGGGCCGGCCGCCGTGGCGGCCGCGGCGCTCGTCCTCACCTTCCGACGGCTCGCCCGCCTCGGCCGCGGCTGAACGGCGCCGGTCCCTGTCCCGGCCCTGGTGGTGCGGCACGTCGCGGTTCGACGCCGGGGCCCGGGAACCGGCGGTCCACGCGTCCCGTCATGTGTGCCGTCACACCGACCGCACTCGGTCCGGCCACCAGTCAGGCCGTCGCCGCCGCGACGGCGGGGGGTGCCGGTGCCGGGTCGTGGCGGCCCGTTCAGGCGGACGCGTGCTCCGTGAGGACGGTCCGCAGTTCCCGGGTCGAGGCCCGCAGGACGTCCGGCAGGTCCGGTCGGCCCGGGTCGTCGATCCACCGTACGAAGGCGACCTTGAACACGGCGATCCCCGTCTCGGCGGCCAGGCTCGCGGCCGGGTCCGGGGTGCCGCGGGCGCGCAGCGCCTCGGCCATCGCCTCGGCGAGCCCGGCGAGCTTGATCAGTTCGCGTTCGCGGAGTTCGGCGTGGGCCGACACGACGGTGTTCCGCGTCCTGACGCGGTCGGCGTTCTCCTGGAACTCGGCGGCCAGGGCTTCGAGGGCGGCGCCCACCGCGTCCATCGCCGAGGCGTCGGCCGGTGCGTCGGCGACCGTCCGGGCCAGCAGGTCCTTCGCCATCTCCGTGCCGAAGAACAGCACTTCGCGCTTGTCGGCGAAGTGCCGGTAGAAGGTGCGCTCGGTCAGCCCGGCCCGGGCGGTGATGTCCCCCACGGTGGTCTGCTCGTAGCCCTGCTCGGCGTACAGCTCCAGTGCCGCCTGCGCCAGCCTGCCGCGTGCGTTCGGCTCCCATCGACCCATGCGGTGATCCTACGTGATGACAGGGCCTGTCATCACCTGTACTGTGATGACAGAACCTGTCATCACTTTGGAGGTACCGCCATGCGGGTATTCGTCACGGGCGCGTCCGGCTGGATCGGCTCGGCCCTCGTCCCCGAACTCGTCGGCGCAGGCCACCAGGTGCTCGGACTCGCCAGGTCCGACTCCTCGGCCGCCGCCGTCGCCGCCGCCGGAGCCGAGGTGCTCCGCGGCGACCTGGACGACCTCGACGCCCTGACCGCCGGGGCCGCCGACTGCGACGGGGTCGTCCACCTCGCCTTCATCCACGACTTCAGCCGCTTCGAGGCCTCCGTGCAGGCGGACGCCCGCGCCGTCGAGACCCTGGCCGCCGCGCTCGAAGGCTCCGGCAGGCCCCTGGTCGTCACCGCCGGCACCCCCGCGGTACCCGGCCGGGTCGCGACCGAGCACGACACCTCCGCCCCGGGCTCACCCGCGGCCGGCCGGGACGCGAACGCCCGGGCGGCCCTCGACGCGGCCGCACGCGGCGTCCGCCCGTCCGTCGTGCGGCTGCCCCGGACGGTGCACGGCGACGGCGACCACGGCTTCGTCGCCCACCTGGTCGCGACCGCGCGGGGCACGGGGGTCTCCGGCTACGTCGGCGACGGCGCGGGCCGCTGGCCCGCCGTGCACGTCCGGGACGCCGCGCGGCTGTACCGCCTCGCGCTCGAACAGGCCCCGGCCGGGTCCGTGCTGCACGCCGTCGCCGACGAGGGCGTGCCGGTCCGGGGGATCGCCGAGGTGATCGGCCGCCACCTCGGCCTGCCGACCGCCTCCGTCCCCGCCGAGGACTTCGGCTTCCTCGGCCGGATCCTGGCCGTCGACCAGCCCGCCTCCAGCACGCTCACCCGCGAGCTGCTCGGCTGGCACCCCTCGGAGCCGGGCCTCGTCGAGGACCTGGAGAAGGGCCACTACTTCGCCTGACCGCACGTCACGGTGCCGCCGGTCCGGGGCGTCCGGCGCCGGTGCACCGGGACGTCCGCCCTCACAGCGGGGTGAGGACGTCCTGGTGTGCGCCGTCGAGGACGAAGCCGTTGTCCCAGCGGACCCGGACCGTCACCCGGTCGCCCCGCTCCCGGTGTGCGGCCCACTCCGGCTCCAGGCCGGCGATCTGCGCCTCCAGCCGGGTCCGGCTCGCCTCCGGCATGGTGTGTCCGTAGTCCTCGTACAGGGCCTTGAGCCGCTGGTACTCGCGCACGCCGTCGCTCTCCGGGAGCTCGCCGTCCACCCGCTCGACGGTGCCCTCGATCCCGGCGCCCAGCGAGAGGAACCCGACGACGGCCGCGGGCTCCCCGGCGACCGCCTCGCCGATCCCGACGTCCTCGGCCAGCCTCACGCGCCGGCCCGCCTCCAGGGTCATCCGTCCTCCGTCTCTCCGTCGACCGGGCCGCCGACGCGGCAGGCCCGCGGCCCCGGCCATTATCGTCCGGACGGCGCCATGCCCTCGGTGTCCGAGGCGGAGGCGGTGTCGGAGGCTGCTCGGCCGGATGCCGCGCGGGAGTGCCGCACGCCGAACCACTGCTCGGCGCCGTACTCCTCGAACCGTTCCACCTCGGTGAACCCGAGCTTCGCCGCGAGGTTCATCGCACGGTCGTTGGCGGTCCGGGTGCACAGCACCACCGGCTCCCCGGGGCGCGTCCCGGCGAACCAGTCGAGCGCGGCCGCGCACGCCTCGGCGGCGTAGCCGTGCCCCCAGGACTCCGGCAGGAACAGGTAGCCGAGCTCGGCCTCCCCGGCGTCCGGGCGGACGTGGCCCGGACGTCCGGCGTCGCGGGCGTCGAGCGTGATCATGCCGATCATCGCCCCGCCGAGGTCGACCACGAAGAGGCCGGGGCGCCGCCCGGGCACCTCGGGCATGGCGCGCTCCAGCTCGTCCTGCGGCCGGTGGCCGCCGATGAAGGTGCCCACCTCCGGCGAGGCGAACAGCCGGACGAACGCCGCCCGGTCCCCGGCCCCGGACTCGCGGAGCACGAGCCGCTCCGTCCTGATCGGGGCGGGCGGCCAGGCAGCGTGTTCGAAGTCGGTCATGGCGGCCAACCTATCGCACACCAACCGTTCGGTCGGCGCTCGCGTAGGCCCTTCGAGCCCTGTTGGCACCGCACCCTGACGGTCCGTCCGGTCCGGTACCGCCGGACGGCGGGAAACACGAAGGCAAGGAGAGCCCTCTCCTTGCCACTCTCACCGTACAGCGGGCCGGGGGGCTTGCCGCAAGGCCCCGGTGGGGGCGGAGAATCGTCGGCCGGTGCCGCAACCTGCGGAAACGGGGTACGGCATGTGAGTGGCAGGAGGTCCGACGGAGGTGGAGGCGCCGGTGACGGAGCAGTACGTGGTGGATCTTCACGAGGTCGACGAGGGGCAGCTCGCGCTCGTCGGCGGCAAGGGCGCGCACCTGGGCGCGCTGACGCGGATCGAGGGCGTCCGCGTGCCGGGCGGCTTCTGCGTGACGACGGACGCCTTCCGCCGGATCCTGGCGGAGGCGCCGGCGGTCGACGGGCTGCTCGACGAGCTGTCGCGGGTGGACCCGGACGACCGGGACGCGATCCGCGCGCTCAGCGCGGAGATCCGCCGGACGGTCGAAGGGACCGCCGTCCCGGACGGCCTCGCGGCGGCGATCACCGGTGCGGCCGCCCGGCTCGGCGAGCGGGCCGCCTGCGCCGTCCGGTCCAGCGCGACGGCCGAGGACCTGCCGACGGCCTCCTTTGCCGGCCAGCAGGACACCTACCTGAACGTCGTCGGGCCGGCGGAGGTCCTCCGGCACGTCAGCCGGTGCTGGGCCTCGCTCTTCACCGAGCGGGCCGTGACCTACCGCCGGCGCAACGGCATCGACCACCGCGCGGTCGACATGGCCGTGGTCGTGCAGCGGATGGTCGTCCCGCACGTGTCCGGCGTCCTGTTCACGGCCGACCCCGTCACGGGCAACCGGGAGGTCGCCACCGTGGACGCGGGCCTCGGCCTCGGCGAGGCGCTGGTCTCCGGCCTGGTGAACCCGGACGTCTTCACGGTGCGGCACGGCGAGGTCGTCGGCCGGGCGGTCGCCGCCAAGCGCAGCGCCGTCCGCGCCCTGCCGGACGGCGGGACGCACGAGGTGCCGGTCGACCCGCGGCTGCAGGAGCAGCCGGCCCTGACGGACGAACAGGCCGTCGAGCTCGTCCGGCTCGGACGGCGGATCGAAGCGCACTTCGGCCGCCCGCAGGACGTCGAATGGTGCCTGGCCGACGACGGGTTCCGGATCGTCCAGAGCCGGCCGATCACGACGCTGTTCCCCGTCCCCGAGACCGGCGACGGGGAGAACCACGTCTACGTCTCCGTCGGCCACGGGCAGATGATGACCGACCCCATGAGGCCGCTCGGGCTGTCCATGTGGCGGCTGACGGCCATGGTGCCGATGCACGAGGCCGGCGGGCGGCTGTTCGTCGACGTCACCCGGCGCCTGGCCTCGCCCGCGAGCCGCGCCGGCCTGCTGGACGTCCTGGGGAAGGGCGATCCGCTGGTCAGGGACGCGCTGGAGACCGTCCTCGACCGTGACGGCTTCGTCCCGTCGCTCCCGGACGCGGGCCCCGGCGGGCCGCCGGCCGGGAGCCCGCCCACCCCGATCGACACCGATCCGGCGATCGTCGCCGGGCTGATCGAGCGCAGCCGGGCGTCCGTCGCCGCGCTGGAGCACGACATCCGGACCAGGACCGGACCGGCGCTGTTCGACTTCCTGCTGGAGGCCTTCGAGGAGCACAAGCGGGTCCTCGCCGATCCGCTGAGCATGCAGGCGATCATGGCGGGCATGGAGGCCACGTGGTGGCTCAACGACACCCTCCAGGAGTGGCTGGGGGAGAAGAACGCGGCCGACACGCTCACGCTCTCCGCACCCGGCAACATCACCTCCCGGATGGGGCTGGCGCTGCTCGACGTCGCGGACGCGATCCGCCCGTACCCGGAGGTGGTGGCGTA
>NZ_JBEYFP010000383.1:0-5760 GCF_040634455.1 Kitasatospora sp. NPDC007106 | reverse complement strand
CGTGCCCGCAGCCGGCGCCACCGCCGGCCGGGAGCGTTCGGCGAGCCGCACCGCCGGCCCGACGGCCGCACCGGCCAGCGCGAACATCCCGCCCAGCACCAGCCAGCCCCGGGCCCCGCCGCCCAGCACCAGCGAGGTGAGCAGCACCGGGCCGACCATGCGGGCCACCGCCACGCCCGTGCCGAAGAAGCCCTGGTACTGGCCCTGACGGTCGGCCGGCGCCAGGCCGAAGCCGATCTCCCACGAGCCGGCCGCGAGCATCATCTCGCCGGCCACCTGCAGCGCCGCCGCGACCAGCAGCACCGCCGCGGCCGCCCACGCCGGTCCGGCCGAGGACGAGACCGCGAAGGCCGCGCAGCAGGCCAGCAGCAGCACCCCGGCCCACCGGACGTAGCGGGCCGCCGCCGCGAGCGAGTCCACCCCGCGGGCCACCCGCACCTGGCAGAGCACCACCGTCAGCGTGTTCAGCACCAGCAGCGCCGCGGTCAGCCAGTCCGGCGCGGCCGTCCGCCCGACGATCCACAGCGGCACGATCAGCGACAGCAGCGGCATGTAGAGCAGCATCACCGTGTTCAGCAGCGCCAGCAGCGCGTACGGCCGGTCCCGCAGCACCGCCAGCCGCGGCTCGCCCGCCACCGCCGGCGACGGCGCGACCCCGGGCAGTCGGGAGAGCAGCACCGCCGCGGCGAGGAAGCTCAGCGCGTCCACCCCCAGCACCGCCCGGTACGCGAGCGGGGTGTCCAGGTGCAGCGCGGCGCCGCCCATCGCCGCCCCGACCGCCAGGCCCGCGTTGACGGTGGACTGCAGGTGGGCCCGGACCTCGGTGCGCCGGGCCGGCTCCACCAGGCCGGCGAGCAGCGCCTGCCGGGCCGCCCCCAGGCCGCTCTGCGCACAGCCGTACAGCACGGCGGCCGCCAGGAACACCGGGAAGGAGCCGGCCAGCAGGAACACGCCCACCGCGGCCGAGGTGGCCACCGCCAGCAGCGCGGCCACCCCGCGCGGGCCGCGCCGGTCCGCGAGGTGGCCGAGCGGCACGCCGGCCAGGGCGCCGGCCGCCCAGCCCAGGGTGAGGCCGAGGCCGATCTGCCCGGCGGACAGCCCGACCACCCGGGTGAAGTACAGCGCCGAGGTGACCAGGAAGGCGCCGTCGCCGAGCGCGTTGGTCAGCTGGGCGCCGGCCAGCCCGCGGGCCGGGCCCGGGGGCGGCAGCAGTCCTCGGTGCGGCATGGCGGTCCCTCCCGGCGACGGTGTCCGAGCCGACCCTAGGTCATGCCACCGACAATCGGGGCCGGTCGCGGCCCACCGGGCCGGGGCCGCCGGTCAGCCGGCGAGGTCGGCCAGCGGCACGGCCGGGTCGGCGAGCCGCTCCTCGTCCACCGTCCGCCCCGAGCGCACCAGTTCGCGGATCGGGTCGGTCACGTCCCAGACGTTGACGTTCATGCCGGCGAGCACCCGGCCGCCGGACGTCCAGAAGGCGATGAACTCCCGCCCCGGCACGTCCCCGCGGAACACCACCCGGTCGTAGCCGCCGGGCTCCACGTAGCCGGTGTACTCCATGCCCAGGTCGTACTGGTCGGTGAAGAAGTACGGCACCCGGTCGTACACCGCGTCCAGGCCGAGCATCGACTTCGCCGCGGTGGCGGGCTGGTTGAGCGCGTTCGCCCAGTGCTCGACCCGGATCGGCCGGTCGAACAGCGGGTGGAAGGCGTTGGCCACGTCGCCGGCCGCGAAGACGTCCGGGTGCGAGGTGCGCAGGTGCTCGTCGGTGCGGACCCCGTTGTCCACCTCCAGCCCGGCGGCCGCGGCCAGCTGCGCGTTGGGCTTGATGCCGACGCCGACGACCACCGTGTCGGCGGGCACCAGCGAGCCGTCGCCCAGCCGCACCCCGCCGTCCTCGACCGCGGCGACCTGCACGCCGAACCGCAGGTCGACGCCCTTCGCCCGGTGCAGGTCCGCGAAGACCTGCGCGACCTCGCGGCCGAGGACCCGCAGCAGCGGCAGCTCGGCGACCTCCAGCACCGTCACCTCGGCGCCCGCCAGCCGGGCCGCCGCCGCGGTCTCCAGGCCGATCCAGCCCGCGCCGACCACGACGATCCGCGCCCCCGGCGCCAGCCGGGCCCGGATCCGCTCGCTGTCCCCGACCCGGCGCAGCGTCAGCACGTCGGGCCGGTCGCCGCCGGGCACCGGCAGCCGGCGCGGCGAGGCGCCGGTGGTCAGCAGCAGCTTGGCGAAGCCCAGCCGTTCGCCGTCCGCCAGGGTCACCGTGTGCCCGTCCGGGTCGATCGCGGTGACCGCGGTGCCCAGCCGCAGCGCGACGTCGTTCCCGCGGTACCAGTCGGCGGAGTGCACCTCGAACTCGGCCCGCGGCGTTTTCCCCTGGAGGTAGCCCTTGGAGAGCGGCGGCCGCTCGTACGGCAGGTCGGGCTCCTCGCCGATCAGCTCGACCGGTCCCCGGTACCCCTCGGCGCGCAGGGCCTCGACGGCCTTCGCCCCGGCGAGGCTCGCCCCGACGACGACGTACGGCTGCTCCATGATCGCTCCCTCGTTCGACTGCTCCGCCCGCCGTCCGGGCCCGCCACCAGGGAGCATGCCCGGCCGCGGCCGCCGCGGTACCGGCGACACCCCGGGCGGGACCGGACCGGACGACGGGCACCTGCGGGCCGCCGCGCGCTGATCCGACGCGAGCGACCGGTCAGCCCCTAGGCTGAGCAGGGCCACGAACCGGAAGGAGAGCCCGCATGGGTGAGCAGAGGGCCAGGGTGCGGTGCGTACCGGCGGTGCCGTGCTGGGTCAGCCTGATGGCCCGGGACCTCGGCGTCGCCAAGGCCTTCTACGGCCCGCTGCTCGGGTGGACCTTCGAACCCGGACCGGACCGCTGGGGCGAGTACCTGTGGGCCGTCGTCGACGGGGTCGAGGTGGCCGGGCTCGGCGTGATGGCCGGCGACTGGCAGCCCCCGGTGGCCTGGACGACGTACTTCGGCATCGAGAGCGCGGACCGCGCGGCCGAGGGCGTCCGCGAGCGCGGCGGCACCCTCGCGGTCGGGCCGCTCGCCTTCGACGCCGGCCGGGTGGCGCTGGCCGCCGACCCCCTGGGCGCCGTCTTCGGCATCTGGGAGGGCGAGCCCGGCGTCGAGACCTGGATGAAGGAGCCGGGCGCCCCGGTCTGGATCGAACTGCGCTCCCCGGACCCGTTCGCCGCGGCGCTCTTCTACGGCGAGGTGTTCCGCTGGGACTCCCGGGACAGGGAGCACTTCGAGGTCCGCTACGAGCACGAGCGGGTGGTGCTCCGCTCGGAGGGCCGCAACGTGGCCGCGCTGCGGGCGGCCCGCGGCCAGGCGCCGCACTGGGAGGTGTTCTTCTCGGTGGCGGACACCGACGCGGCCGTCCTGCGCGCGGTCGAGCTGGGCGGCAGCGTCGCCGAGCCCACGGTGGACACCCCGTACGGCCGGACGGCGCGCCTCCAGGACACCGAGGGCGGCATCTTCTCGGTCATCGGCCCGGGCCACACCCTCGGCGACGGTTAGGGACGGCCTCCAAAGGCGCACGGGATGCCTCACAGGGGCGCCTGGGAGGGCATCCGAGCCCTTTCGAGGGGGCCGGCCGGAGCCGGCCCCCTCGTCCGCATGTCGGGCTCACCTCGGCGGCTCGACGGCGAAGGTGCCCGGATCGGGCCGCTTCTCGGCCATCGCCTCTCCCGAGGCGGCCAGCCTGGCCCTCGCCCGGACGGTGGACCCGGGCACCGCGTCCGCCAGGAGCCCGCCGGGCACGGCGAGCAGCAGGCGCTGCCCGACGTTCCTCGACAGCAGGTCGGCGTAGCCGGCCACCGGCTCGGCGCCGATGACATCGACCTCGGCCCGGTCCCAGCCCGCGAGCCGGGGGTGGGGTGCCGCACGGACCAGCCGTGCGGTCAGGTCCGTGCGGTTGTCGGCTGTCTGCACCATGGGCGGAGGCTACCGGCGGGACGGGCCCCCGGACCGGGGTGTGCCGTGTCCGTTGCCCGCCTCGGCCAGCGGCGGCTGCGGCGCGGCCGCGGCACCCTTGAACTCGGGCCGCATGCTCCGCGCGAGGGCCGCCTCGGCGCCGGCCCAGGGCGCCACGGCCTGCTCCAGGGTGGCGAGCCGGTCCTGGAGGTCGTGGATCGTCCTGACCAGCCCGGGCGTGTCCTCCATCTCGGGCCCGGCCACGCCGGCGACGGGCCTGCGCACGGAGCCCGCCGCCGAGACCGACACCGTGGCGGTCATCGTGGCGTCGGGCGCCGAGATGTCGGTGATGGAGACACCGGTCGGGGCCCCGGCGTACGACTGGGAACCGGGCCTGCTGGACGGGCCGAAGGTGCTGTTGCCGGTGCTCCCGGGGTAGACGTCGCCCTCGTCGCCGCGGTTCGTCGCCCATTCGAGGTCGCGCCGGTTGTCCGCCTGGACCAGGCCCACCATGTAGTGGTTCTCGTTCGTGTTGTCGGGCTGGCCCTCGTCCACGTGCCAGATCTGCAGGCCGGGGGCGGGCAGGGAGACGTCGTACCCGGTCCGTTGGCGGTTCTCCACCAGGAAGTACTCCTTCCCGGGCCGGCCGTCCGTCCACAGCCGGTGCACCTCGAAGCTGTTCTTGACGTCGGGGATGGACAGCGTCCCGTCGCCCGTGACGTTGACGGCCTTGGCCCAGCCCTGCTGGATCTTGCACCACGCCGAGGGATGCGTCGGGACGTCACCGTCGCCACCCCATGAACCGGCGCCCATCAGGCACCAGTTGCCGACGCCCTCCGACGATCCGTCGACGTCGTACAGGTCGGGGAAGCCGAACAACAGGTGCCCCAACTCGTGGGCGCAGACACCGATCCTGGCGTCCTCGGGGATCGTGAGGTAGCCGTAGATCCGGGCGCCGTCGGCGTTGTACGCGTTCGGCAGGACCCACTTGTGCGACCAGATGTCTCCCGGGTTGCCGGTGACCTCGCCTCCCGGGCCGGCGTGCAGGACGATGAACGCGTCGACGAAGCCGTTGCCGTCGTTGTCGTACGGCGCGTAGTTGATGAGCGGATCGGCGCTGACGGCGGCGTCCCGGGCCATGAGCTGCGCGCGCGGCTCTCCCGTCGGACGGCCGATGCCGAAGTTGTCGTTGGCGTACCAGGAGAGCTCCTGCGGCAGCCGGACCGGGCCGATGACCTCGCCGACGATGTCCACCAGACCGTGCGTCACTTCGCGGTAGTAGTCGCGCACGCTGCCGTGCGGGAGCTCGCCGAGGGAGAAGAACAGCTTCTCGAAGTGCTCGTTGTCGGCCGTCATCGGCTTGTCCGGGAAGTCCGCCAGGATGACGGCGACCCGGACCGTGCCGGTCAGCGGGGGGCGGGTGGCGGCCGCGGTGCGGATGGCCTCGTGCGGAGTGCCCGGCGGGAACTCGCCGGCCGGGATGATGGTGCCGTCGTCGAAGCCGGGCATGCGGGGCGCGCCGCCGGGCCGGAACGCCCGGGTCAGGTCCGATGCGGCCCGCACCCGGTCCAGTTCCTGCAGCATCCTGCCGCGCAGCTCCGGGCTGGGGGCGATGGCACAGAAATCGGACCAGACGGCGACCGCGGAGTCTCGAACCGTGGCTGGGTCAGTCATGACGAATCCTCCACACGGGGATGTTCTGGATCGTTCTTCGGGCGTGGCGCCGTTCACGCCGCGGCGCGGCGTGCCGACGGTGGTTCGGGGGCCGGGCCCGGACGCTCGCCGGGCCGGGTGCGCGGCGGTCGACGGAGGGCCGTCCACCGTGTGCGCCGAACTCGGG
>NZ_JBEYFP010000382.1:0-5768 GCF_040634455.1 Kitasatospora sp. NPDC007106 | reverse complement strand
GGTGCTGCGGCGGCGGCTGCTGCGGCTGACCCCCCCCGGAACGGAACAAGACCGGAACGGAACGGGGCCCGGCACACGGCCGGGCCCCGGGCACGATGCTCAGGCGCGGACGGCCGCCCCGGCCCGCACCCGCTCCAGCATCCGCCGGACGATCTCCTCGCCCGCCGCGACACCGACCTGGGTGAGCGCGGTGACGCCGGGCGCCGCCCAGCCGGTGTCGGCGAGTTCGCCGTGGCCGGGCCGCCAGCCCGCGTCGGCGGCGAGCAGCAGCTCGGCGTCGAGCAGCGAGTCGCCGGCGGTCAGCACGGTGGCCGCACCCGTCCGGCGCTCGACCTCGGCGAGGGCCTCGCTCTTGGTGAGCGGGGCCGGCACCGCGTACACCTTGCGGCCCTGCAGCGAGACCGTCCAGCCGCGCTCGGCGCACCAGCCGGTGAGCTCCTCCAGCCAGCCCTCGGGCAGGTCGGCGCGCTCGACGACGAGGTAGGCGAAGAGGTCCTCGGCGACCCGCCGCTTGTGCGTCCACTCCGGGTCGGCCGAGATGGCCAGGTGCTCGACGACCTCGGCGAGCGGGGCGCTGGCGGCGGCGAGCCGCGAGCGCACCTCGGCGTGCCAGTCGCGGTCCCAGACGCCGTCGACCAGGACGTGGCCGCCGTTGGCGCAGATCGCGTACTTCGGGATCCACCCCGGCGTCGGGCCGGGCAGGTTGACCCGCTCGTACTGGGCCCGGGTGCGGGTGGTGGCGGGCACGAACACGGCGAGCCGGGTCAGTTCGACGAGCAGCTCGGCGGCCTGCTCGGTCATGAACGAGAGCGCCCGGCCGTCGTTGACCTCCACCGAGAGCAGCCGGGGGGCGAGCCGGTCCGGCACGTCCAGGGCGAGCGCCCGGTTGGAGTAGATCAGGGTGCGGTCGAGGTCGCTCGCGACCAGGAACTGACTCGGCTGCTGATTCGGCATCAACTTTCCTTCGTGAGAACTTCGCCGCCCTCGGCGGTGTGCACCGCCGTGCCGTCGGCGCCGGTCGCCCCGCGGGTGTAGCGGGGGTGGATCAGGCCCACGCAGGAGTACGGCAGGTCGTCCACCTCCTCCACCGGGACGCCGCGCTGTGCGGCGAGCAGCCTGACGTGGTCGAGGTCGGCTCCGGCACCGCGCCGGGCCAGCACTCGCCAGGGCACCCGGCGGAGCATGACGCGGGTGGTCTCGCCCACCCCCGGCTTCACCAGGTTGACGTTGTCGATGCCGTACTCGGCGCTGATCCGCTCGACGGCCGCCCAGCCCTCCCAGGTGGGGGTGCGGTCCTCGGCGGCGAGGGCGTCGGCGGCCGCGACGGCCGCGGCCCGGACGGCCGGGAAGTGCGCGGCGACGGCGGTGAGGAAGTCGTTCGAGACGTCGGCGACGGCGAGCTCGCGGTAGAACTTGGCGCCGTGGAAGTCGTCCGGGCCGATCAGGTCGGGGCGCAGCACGGTGCGCGAGATCAGGCCGGAGACGGTGGAGTTGAGGCAGGCGGACGGGATGAGGAAGTCGTCCCGGGTGCCGTAGGTGCGCACGCAGCGGCCGGGGTCGGCGAGCACCGCGAGGTCGGGGTCGAAACCGCTGCCCTGCAGCGCCTCGGAGAGTTCGCGGGTGATGGCGCCCTTGCCCGTCCAGCCGTCGACGAAGACCACCGAGCCGGCGTCGTGGTGGGCGGCGAGGTGGCGCAGCGCCACCGGGTCGATGCCGCGCCCGCGCACGATGGAGACGGTGTAGTGCGGGACGTCGAGGCCGTGGGCGAAGCCGAGCCAGCGGCGGATCAGCACGCCGACCGGGGTGCCGGCCCGGGCCAGCGAGGCGAGCACCAGGCCGCGGCCGCGCTCGCGCAGCAGCGTCTCGGCGACGGTGCCGACGGCCAGCGCGATCCGCTCGCCGGAGGCGGCGAGCGCCTGCTTGTACAGCTCCTGGTACTCGGGGCTGGGCTGGTACTCGATCGGCAGCGACTCGGCGTAGTGGGCGCCGCCGGACTGCACGGCCTCCTCGCGCTCCTCGGTCGGCGCCTCCAGTGCCACCCCGGAGAGGTCCTTGAGCAGCCAGATCACGTCCTCGGCCGAGTACGAGGAGAACGCGGGGCCGAACAGCGGCGCGGGCAGGGTGGTCGTCATGGTCGCCTTACGTGGGGAGGTGCGCTGTCGATGGTGGGGGACGGAGGCGTCAGCGGGGTGACCCGGGCCGGTACGCGGGGAGAACGGCGAGCACCACCTGGTCGGTGACGGCCCGCAGCTGGCGCAGCAGGGCCTCCTCGCCCTCGTGCAGGGCGGCGGTGTCGCCGGGGGTGTCGACCACCAGGACGATCGCGTCGAAGCGGCGGGCGGGGTCGCTGCCGGGGGCGACGTTGTAGGCGTACCGCTCGGTGGAGCGGTCGGCGGGGTCGTCGTGGGCCGGGAAGGCCAGCCGGGTGCGGATCGCGTAGCCCGGGTCGTCCACGGCGAGCACCGGCGAGCGGGTCGTCGTGGAGAAGCGTACGCGGTCGCCGCCGAGCCGGTCGGCGAGCGCCCCGGCGAGGCGCAGCGGCGCGTACATCAGCTCCTCGAAGCCGAGGACGAGGACGCGGCGGCGGTCGGCGAGCTGCTCGGCGAGCGGGGCGGCGAGGTCGGGCAGGGCGGCGTCGAGGCGGCGGCGGTGGTCGGCGGTGAAGCCGTGCCGGCCGCCGTCGGGCAGGTCGGCGGGCCAGTCGAGCTCGGCCCGGTGGACGGGGGCGAGCGGAGCGTCGGGCAGCGGTGCGGGCGCGGGCTGCGCGTCGACGATCTCCTGCGCGCGGGCCAGCACGTCGGCGGGCAGCCGGACGCCCCCGACCGCGCCGGCGACCAGGTCGAGGCGGGCGCCGAGCTCGGCGGCGGCCTTGTCGAGGCGCTCCCGGTCGGCCCCGGTGCGCAGGTCGACCAGGGCGACCACCACGTAGCGGTCCCGGGGGTGCGCGGCGTGCAGCGCGCGGACGGTGTTGAGCACGGTGTTGCCGGTGGAGAACTCGTCGTCGACCAGGACCAGCGGCCCGTCGCCGGCGAGCAGCGCCGGGTCCTCGGGCAGCAGCAGGTGCGAGGTGGCGTGCGAGTGCTCCTCCTCGAAGCCGCCGACCGGCTCGACTCCGTCGACCGGGCGGCGGGTGGAGTGCAGGTACGGGGCGTCCAGGCCGTCGGCGACGCTGTGGCCGAGCGCGGTGGCGGTCTCCGCGTAGCCGAGGACGACCGCCCGGGCGGCGTCCTCGGGGCCGAGCAGCTCGCGGACCCGGCGGCCGAGCTCCAGCCCGGCGCCGTGCACCACGGCGGGGAGCTGCGGCACGTGCTTGCCGAGCACGTGGGAGACCAGCAGGTGGGCGCGGCGCGGGTTGCGGCGCAGGGCGAGCCCGATCAGCTCCCGCAGCTCCGGCGAGCCGGTGAGCCCGATGCCGAGCCGGTCGGTGACCCACTGGCCGGTCCACGGCGCCGGGGCGGGGTGCTGTGCGGTCAAGACTCCTGCTTTCGGTGGTGCGGTCGTGCAGAGGTGCGGTCGTGCAAAGGTGCGGTCGTGCGGTCGTGCGGTCGTGCAAAGGTGCCCAGGGTACGCACGGGTGCCCGGGGATGCGGCGGGTCAGCCGCAGAGGCAGGCGCCCAGCAGCTCGGCGAAGCTGACGTCCTCGCGGGCCACCCCGAAGACGTCGGCGCGCAGCAGCACCCGCTCCGCCCAGGCCCGGTGCGGCTTGGCCTCGTTCATCTTGTTGGTGTACGCGGAGCGCAGCACCCCGCCGCCGTCGCGGCTGAGGATGTCCTGCGCGTCGGAGTACTCCTCGTGCGTGACCACCGAGAGGGCGTGCACGGCGGGCACGTGGCTGGGGTGGATGCAGGTCTTGCCGAGCAGACCGTTGGCGCGGTCGAGCTCGATCTCGCGGATCAGCCCGTCCAGGTCGTGCTCGATGATGCGCTGCCGGACGCCGTCGGCCGGCGGGTGCGCCTCGGCGAACGGGGTGCGGCGCAGCTGCGGCTTGAACATGCGCTCCTGCACCGGGAAGTACTCCCAGACCGGGCCGGTCACGGTGAACCCGGTGCCGTCGGCGCGGCCGAGCACGTTGACCACGTCGCCGATGACGCCGGCGACCAGGGCCACGTCGTAGGCGGTGAGGTCGGGCGAGCGGCGCAGTCCGTACGCGGAGCACAGGTCGGTGACACCGAGCCGGACGGCGAGGATGCGCTCGCGGTGCTTGTCGAGCAGCCGGGCGACGGCGAAGAGCTGCTCGCGGCGGGTCTCCAGGTGGGCAAGCTCTGGCGACTCCAGCACCGGCATGGCGAACAGCCTCTGGCCGGAGCGCTCCTCGGCGGCGGTGAGCGCCTCCAGGAAGGCGCCGCCGCTCTCCTCGGTGAACTTGGGCACCACGTAGCCGGCCAGCAGCCGCACCGCGGGGCCGAGCCGTGCGGTGAGGTCGGTGATCTGCGCGGCGGCGCGGACCCGGACGAACAGCAGCGGCAGGCCGGTGGCGCCGGTGGCGGCGAGCTCGCCGAGCTGGGCGACGAGGTTCTCCTCGGCGGCCGGCACCTCGTGGTCGGCGATCGCGTCCTCCAGGCAGAGCACCATGGAGACCACGCCGCGGGCGGCCTGCTTGCGGATGTCGGCGGCCAGCGTGCTGCGGGTGGCGGGGCTGTAGAGGGTCGCGCCGAGCGCGGTGGAGAGCACGGAGGGCGCGCTGCCGAGGTCGAAGTCGACCGGCTGGTGCAGGAAGAGCCGTTCGCGGACGTCGTCGGCGAGGTGGCCGAAGTGGCGCAAGCTGCACTCCCTGCAATCGTGGTGGCGGCCCGGTCACCGGGCGGGATTGGGCTGACGTCCCGACAACAGGGACGAACAGCGGGGCCCGATGGTTTCGCGGGTAAAGGCGGCGCGGTCGCCCTCGCGTCCGCCGCGTCGCGTTCGCCGAGGTGGGTGGTGTACCGGGAGCCGTTGGCCGCTAATCGTACGGTCCTTCAGGGCTTTGCAAAGACCTGAAACATCGAATTCTCGGAAGGTTACCCGGTGCGACACAAAACCCCCCTCCGGGGTGGTGGCGGCCCGCATTGTCCGCGGAGGGCGGGGCCGGGCAGGATTGGGGCATGACGCACGTGATGGCGAAGGGCGCCAACATCCCGCTGACGGCCGCCGCCGTCCGCGCCGTGCTGCGCTGGTCGGCGACGCCCGGCGCACCCGACGTGGACGTCTCCGCGCTGCTGGTCGCCGCCGACGGCAAGGTCCGTTCGGATGCCGACTTCGTCTTCTACAACCAGCCGAGGCATCCTTCGGGCCTGGTGCGCCACCTGCCCAAGCAGCAGGCCGGCGCCGGGGACGAGGTGTCGGACGCGGTCGAGATCGACCTCGGCCGGCTGGCCGAGGACGTCGACCGGGTGGTGATGGCGGGCTCCTCCGAGGAGGGTTCCTTCCCGTCGGTGCCGCGGCTGCGGGTGCTGGTCTTCGACGTCGCGGCCGGCGAGGGCGCCGATCCGCTCGCCGAGTTCCCCGTCACCGACAGCGGCGACGTCACCGCGCTGGTGGCCGGCGAGTT
Organism: Kitasatospora sp. NPDC007106; assembly: GCF_040634455.1. Lineage (NCBI taxonomy): Bacteria > Bacillati > Actinomycetota > Actinomycetes > Kitasatosporales > Streptomycetaceae > Kitasatospora > Kitasatospora sp. NPDC007106. Next base: position 241 of record NZ_JBEYFP010000382.1, on the reverse strand, counting down.
CTACCGGCGGGCGGGCGGGTGGAAGTTCCGGGCGATCGGCCAGGGCTACGCCACCGGCCTGAGCGGGCTGGCCACCGACTACGGCATCGCGGTCGAGGACGGCGAGGAGGTCGCGGACGCGCTGCCGCCCGTGGACGGCCCGCCGGCGCCCGAGCCTGCCGTCCTCGACCGCGATGCCGTAGTCGGTGGCCAGCCCGCTCAGGCCGGTGGCGTAGCCCTGGCCGATCGCCCGGAACTTCCA
>NZ_JBEYFP010000381.1:0-5777 GCF_040634455.1 Kitasatospora sp. NPDC007106 | reverse complement strand
GCATCGGCCCGGTTGTCGCGTCGCCGCGGATGGGTAGGGTCCGGGCGTGGAGACGGTCGAGGTCGTTCCGGAGAAGGTGGCCTGGGTTCTGGTGCGTGGCGGCCGGGTGCTGGTGACGCGCGTCCGCGGTGTGGACGTCTTCTACTTCCCAGGCGGGAAGCGGGAGCCGGGTGAGTCCGATGCCGAGACCTTGGCGCGGGAGGTCGACGAGGAGCTGCGGGCCCGGATCGACACCGCCACCATGGTGCACGTCGGCACCTTCGAGACGCGGAGGGATTCCGACGGCAGCACCGGGTTCCGGATGATCTGCTACACCGCCGAGCACACCGGTGCGCTGGTCGCCTCCAGCGAGATCGCGGAGTTGGACTGGTTCGGGTACGGCGACCGTGCACGGGTCTCGGCCGTGGACCGGATGGTGTTCGACCAGCTGCACGCGTCCGGCCGCCTGCCCTGAAGGCGCCCGGTGCGTGCGAGACCCGCCGGCGGACGTCGTCCGGCGTCAGCCGGTGGCCGCGCGCAGGATGCGGGTCGCGCGAGGCCGCCGCCTCGGCGCGCAGCGCGGGCAGGTCGACGTCCAGGACGCGGCCGGCCCACTTGCGGACCCGCCCGGCGACGAGCACGGTGTCGATGTGCGGGTGTTCCAGCCGAGGACCACCGCCCCGACGGGGTCGTTCAACGGCAGGTTCTTGATCTCGTCGGCGGTGAGCAGCAGCAGGTCGGCCTGTTTCCCGGGCGTGAGGGAGCCGGTGACCCCGTCGAGGCCGCAGGTGCGCGCACCTCGCAGGGTGGCGAAGTCCAGCACGTCGGCGGTGCCGATCCGGCCCGGTGCCGGTGCGGTTCCGCCCGATGCGTGGGCGGCGTTCACGGCCCGCATCCGCTGGATCGCGAGCAGGGTCCTCATCTGGGTGAACATGTCGCCGGCCAGGGCGACTTCGACGTCGATGCTCAGTCCGGGCCGTACCCCGACGGCAAGGGCCTCGCCGACGGCGGGCACGGCGCTCTCCAGGCCGATCTGCGGTTCGGAGGTGGGCGCGAGCGAGACCGTGGCACCGGTCGCTGCGATCGCCCGCCAGGCGTCCGGGCCGAGGCCGGTGGCGTGGATCAGCGGCACCTGTTCGTCGAGCAGGCCCGCCCGCCCCCAGTCGAGGACCGCCCGCGAGGAGGGGGCGCCGAACACCGCGTCGACGCTCACACCGATGCCCAGTGTCCTTGCGGCAGCGGCGAGTTCGGGCCCGTAGGCGAGGCCGGGACCGGCGATCTCGTCGGTGGCCAGGGCGGCGAGGCGGAAGGTGATCAGACCGCTGCCGAAGCGGTCGCACAGCCTGGCGAGATCGGCCGGCCACTGCCGGTCCCAGACGCCGAAGTGCGGTGCCGTCGCGGCGTGGACGCCGCGGATGCCGGTGTCGACCAGGGCCTGAACGGCGGCGTCGGAGTGCGCGGCGCTGCGGGAGTTGTGGGAGAACCTCATCGGCCGATCCGGTGAGGAGACCGTACAGGCAGGGAACAACTGGGAGACCGGCACCCGCTTCGGCGAACTGCACGGCTGCGACGGCGCCCGCCTGCATGCCCCACAACTGCCGGCGACCCCGTTGAACCGCGCGGACGAATACGCTGACCTGCGGAAACATCTATCGGTTGCGCAGGCCATGCGAGCAGTCAGGCAAGGCTGGAAGGCCTCGCTGCGCCGAACGGCGGAAGCTCCACGGCGCCGCGATCGCCATCTGGCAGACGCGCAGCCTCCGCGGCACGGATTCTCATGTTCGGGTCGGTGCGGCAGGGTCTGAGCGGATCGATGCTGACCTTTTGCCGACTTCCCGACTACCCGCCGGATGGAGACCATGGTGTGCTGACGGACCGTAACAGGGGCTATCCCCGCACAGGCGGGGAGCAGTCGAAGCGGCTCATGGCGAGCGGGTCCGCCAGGAGCACGCTGGTGTCGAGAACGTACGTGCGCCGACCGGTCTGGCGGGAGCCGCCGGGCTTGTTCCTGATGCCACGCGTGTGGTCGGTCATCGCTGCATCTCCCGATCCGCCGCGATCGGCCCACCGTTCCCAGGACACGCCGGGGGTCGGGCACCGCCGCAGCCCGGTGGTGTGTGGGTGGACGGTAGCCGAAGCACCCGAGCGCGCGCGACGATGCGTGAGCCCCGTCACACCGGGCCGCAGCCGGAGGGGCTCAGAGCTCGGAAGTCGGAGCTCAGAGGGAGTCGACGAGGCCGCCGTCGACGACGAAGTCGGCGCCCGTGATGTTCGCCGCTCCGGGACCGGCGAGGAACACCACCAGGTCCGCGACCTCCGACGGACGGGTGAAGCGGCCGGTGGGCGACTGGGCCGCGGCGGCACGGGCCACGTCGCCGGGGTCGACGCCGCGCGCCTGCCCGACCGTGGCGGCCACGCCGTCGGTGCCCTGCCACAGCGCCGTCTCGACCGGGCCGGGACCGACCGTGTTCACCCGGACACCGCGTGGCCCGACCTCCTTGGACAGGGCCTTGCAGAAGTTGGTCAGCGCGGCCTTGGCGGCGCCGTAGTCGATGACCAGCGGGTCCGGCAGCCGGGCGTTGACCGAGGAGACGGTGACGATCCGGCCCGCGCCGGAGGCGAGCAGGTGCGGCAGCGCGGCCCGGGTGGCGCGGACGGCGGCCATCAGGTTGACGGTCAGGGCCCAGTCCCAGTCCTCGTCCGTCACGCTCAGGAAGCCGTCCACCCGCGGGCGCACCGCCCCGACGTTGTTCACCAGCACGTCGACGCCGCCGTGGAGCGCGGCGGCCTCGGCGACCAGCGCGGCCGGTCCGTCCGGCGTCGCCAGGTCGACCTCCACGACGGTGAGGTCCGCACCCCGCGCCAGGTGCGTGTCGAGGGCGTCGGTGCGGTGGCGCGATCCCGCGACGACGTGGCTGCCCGCGGCGAGGAAGGCCTCGGTGATCGCGAGTCCGATGCCGCGCCCGGCTCCGGTGACCACGACGGTCCGTCCGGCCAGGCCCGAGTCGGTGTCCGCGGCGCTGTCTCCTGTCGGCGTGGTCACAGCTGGTGCCTCCCTGCCGGGGTGTGCCCGGGTGTCCTGACCCGGCAGATCCATCAGACCGGAACTCCGGCGGCCCCGCACGGGGGACACCCCGCGTGGCCACGTTCACGGCTGCTGTCGCAGCCGTCCGATGGCGGCGCCGAGGTCCTTCTCGATGCCGTCGGGCTGCTGCAGGCCGTTCTCCAGCAGACGCCGGACGAACGGCCGGTGTTCCGGGCGCCCGGCGGTGGCGAAGTACGCCCTGAGACCGGGAGCGAATTCGCTGTCCTCGGGCAGGGTGGCCACGTCGACCAGTTCCTTGGTCCCGGTGACGGCCACCTTGTCGAAGGCCGCAATGCGGCGCGCGAACGCGTCGGTGAACTCCTCGATCTCGGCATCCGGGACGAGGCGGTTGACGTAGCCGTACTGGGCGGCCAGGTCGGCGGGTATGTCGTCGCCGCCGAGCAGGATCTCCAGGGCGCGGCCCCGGCCGACCAGCCGTCCGAGCCGTGCCATGGGCCCGCCACCGACACCGACCTCGAACCGGCCGAGGACCGCCGTCTCGGAGGCGAAGCGGATGTCGGTGGCGAGCACGAACTCGCTGCCGGCGCCGCGGGTACGGCCGCGGATCTCCGAGATCGTCGCCGCCGGGAGCCTGCTGAGCCGTACGAAGTTGTCCAGGTACGGGTGCAGGCCGGTCGGTCCGGGAGGCATGCCCGCGACCCGGGCGTTGTCGGCCCTGAAGTCCCAGTGGGCCATGAAGTAGCCGGGCGTTTCGCTGCGGAACACGACCACGGTGAGGTGCGGGTCGGTCTCGATGCGCCCGACGAGCGCGCCGAGCTGGTCGAGCGTGTCCGGTCCATCAGGTTGACCGGGCCGTTGTCGAAGGTCACCCGCCAGTAGGAGGAGGAGACTTCGGCGACGTGGAACTGTTCCGCAGTCATGTCGCCTCCGTTGCTGTCGGCGTGTTCGTCACGAGACGAACTGCTGCCCGCCGTCGATGTCGTAGGTCCCGCCGGTCAGCGCCGTATTGACCATGAGGTGGACGGCCAGCGCCGCGACGTCCGCGGGTCCGACGACGCGGCCGATCGGCAGCGTCGCGCGCAGCTCGGCGCGCCGTTCCTCGATCCGGTCGCCCAGCAGCGAGGCCGAGAGCGGAGTGTCGACGAAGCCTGCGGCGATGAGGTTGACGCGCACCGGTGCGAGTTCGAGTGCGAGGGCCGCGGTGAACGGGGGCAGCGCGTTGGTGGCGGCGGAGGCGACCCCGAGACCCCGGCCGACCCGCCGTGCTCCGGTACCACCCATGAACACCAGGCTGCCCCCGGGTCTCGTCCGGCCCACGGCGTTGCGCGCGACCTCGAGCTGCAGCACCGCGTGATCACTGATCGCGTCCCGCACCTCGGCGGCGCTCATGTCGAGCAGGGGCCCGTAGCTCGGGCCGCCGGCCGTCACCATCACATGGTCGATCGGGGCCGGCAGGTCCTGGAAGAACGCCGCCAGGGCCGCGGGATCGGTGGCGTCGAACGCCGCGGTGCGCTGCGCGCCGAGCTCTCCGGCGGCGCGCTCCAGCCGGCCGGGATCGCGGCCGACGAGGACGATCTCTGCGCCCTCGGTCCGGGCGCGCCTGGCCGTCTCCAGCCCGATGCCGGCGCTGCCGCCGATGACGACGACGGTCCGGCCGAGCAGTTCGGGCTCGCGCATCGGGGTTGTCACGTCCGCACTCCTCCTCGACCTCCCGCGAACGGGCGGCCGCTCGGGTCCGCGCGCCGTCGCAGGTCACGGACGTCGGCCGGTCCTCGTCAGCGGCCCGGCAGGCGTGTCCTGATCTCCTGGAGCAACCAGCCGTTGCCGTCCGGGTCGCCGAACGACGCGAAGGAACCGTAGTCCGCGTGCTCGGGTACCGGTCCGTCAGCACGTCCCCGCGTCCCGGCGCGGTGGAAGACGCCCGTGACGTCGTGGAACACCTCGCTCACGTCCACCCCGCGCCGGACGAGAACACGTCCCCCCACCCATGAGAACCGCCCCCCCCGGCGGCACCCGCAAGCCAGGGGTCCGAAGCCGGGCACCGGTTCCGTGGCCCCCGCTGACCACCACCGGCACCCCGGCGGGCGCCTGGGGCAGCAGCACCGGCCGCCACCCGGGCAGCGACGCCCCGGCCCGGCGAACGGCACGTTGCTCAGCCCGACGGAGGGATGAACCACTGCTGCGCCCGGTTGCCCGGCGTGCAGGTCTGCATGGTGGCGGCGCCGCCCGCGCCGTTGTCGGTCAGGCAGGTGGAGCTGCAGTCCTTGAGGTAGACGGCGCCCTGGGTGGGGGCACTGCTCACCGTCCAGCGGTACGTGACGCTGAAGCCCGAGGAGAGAGTTCGACGTTGCTGCCGCTCTGGACGAGTCCCGGCTTGCTCATGTTGCAGGGGTAGAGGCTGTACCAGCCGCCGGGGTCGGGGGCCGAACGGATCCAGCCGTAGGACGTGTTGCGGCCCACCAGCGCGCTCGTCCCGCCGGCCAGGCCCGGGGCGGCGAGCCCCAGCCGCTGGCCGCTGCCGACCCCGGTGATGTGGCCCCAGCCGGTGCCGCCGCAGCCCTGGGGCGGCCCGGTCTGCGCCGGGGTGGCCGCGGGTGCCGTGGTGGCCGGGGTCCTGGCCGGCGGCGGGACGGCTCCCCCGGTGTTGGTGGCACCCCCGCCCGTACCGGTGCCCGCGCCGGCACCGCCCGCGGCACCACCACCCGCGGCACCGTCCGCGCCGACGCCGCCCTGGCGCCGGACCAGCCGAACC
>NZ_JBEYFP010000380.1:0-5791 GCF_040634455.1 Kitasatospora sp. NPDC007106 | reverse complement strand
CGTACGGCGGCATGCCGCCGTACGCGTCAAGAAAACGCCAGGATCCACCCGGCGAACCGGACAAACCGGGTGCTGCGCCCACCGGTGGACCTAGGCTCGGAGGCGCGAACAGGCGTCCGGACCACCGGCGGGCGCCGCGGCGGAACGAGAATGGTGCACATGGCGCGCGGCAGGCTTCGGATCTACCTCGGGGCGGCCCCCGGGGTCGGGAAGACGTACGCCATGCTCGGCGAGGCCCACCGCAGGGCCGCCCGCGGCACCGACGTCGTCGTCGCCCTCGTCGAGGACCACGGCCGCGCCCGCACCGCCGAACTCGTCACCGGCCTGGAGACCGTCCCCCGCCGCACCGTCGAACACCGCGGCGCCCGCTTCACCGAGATGGACCTCGACGCGGTGCTCGCCCGCCGCCCCGACGTCGCCCTGGTCGACGAACTCGCCCACACCAACGTCCCCGGCAGCCGCCACGCCAAGCGCTGGGAGGACGTCGAGGCACTCCTCGCCGCCGGCATCGACGTCGTCTCCACCGTCAACATCCAGCACCTCGAATCCCTCGGCGACGTGGTCGAGGGCATCACCGGCGTCCGCCAGTGCGAGACCGTGCCCGACGAGACCGTCCGCCGCGCCGACCAGATCGAACTGGTCGACATGTCCCCCGAAGCGCTCCGGCGCCGCCTCGCCCACGGCAACGTCTACCCGCCCGACCGCGTCGACGCCGCCCTCTCGCACTACTTCCGCCCCGGCAACCTCACCGCCCTGCGCGAACTCGCGCTGCTCTGGACGGCCGACCGGGTCGACGAGTACCTCCAGCGCTACCGCACCGAACAGGGCATCGCCGCCACCTGGCCCGCCCGCGAACGCATCGTCGTCGGCCTCACCGGCGGCCCCGAGGGCGGCACCCTGATCCGCCGCGCCGCCCGGATCGCCGCCCGCGGCTCCGGCAGCGAACTGCTCGCCGTGCACATCGTCCGCCCCGAAGGCCCCGCCGCCCCCGCCGCCCCCGGCGAACTCGCCGCCCAGCGCCGCCTCGTGGAGGAACTCGGCGGCAGCTACCACGCCGTGCTCGCCGAGGACGTCCCCGCCGGCCTGCTCGACTTCGCCCGCGGCGTCAACGCCACCCAGGTCGTCGTCGGCACCAGCCGCCGCCGCGCCTGGCGCTCCCTGCTCTACCCCGGCGTCGGCGCCACCGTCATCCGAGAGTCCGGCGACGTCGACGTGCACGTCGTCACCCACGAACACGCCGCCCGCGGCCGACCCGGCCTGCCCGGCCGACTCCCCGTCAAACTCGGCCGGCTGCGCACCGTCGCGGGCTGGCTGCTCGGCTGCCTCGGCCCCGTCCTGCTCACCCTGCTGCTGCTCGCCCTCGGCCCCGGCGTCGGCCTGCCCACCGCCGTCCTGCTCTTCCTCACCCTCACCGTCGGTGCCGCGCTGGCCGGCGGCGTCTTCCCGGCGATCGCCTCCGCCCTGGTCGGCTCGGCGCTGCTGAACTACTACTTCGCCCCGCCCACCCACACCTTCACCATCACCGACCGGGCCAACATCCTCGCCCTCGGCGTCTTCGTCGGCGTCGGCATCGCCGTCGCCTCGGTGGTCGACCTCGCCGCCCGCCGCTCCCAGCAGGCCGCCCGCAGCCGGGCCGAGGCAGAGACCCTCGCCTTCCTCGCCGGCAGCGCGCTGCGCGGCCAGGACGGACCCGAGGACCTGCTCGAACGCGTCCGGGAGACCTTCCAGATGGAGTCCGTCGCCCTGCTGGAACGCCCCGGCGACCGCGGCTCCTGGCAGACCCGCGCCGCCGTCGGCCACCGCCCGGCCGCCCGCCCCGAGGACGCCACCGTCGACGTCCCCGTCGGCGACCGGCTCGCCCTCGTCCTCACCGGCCGGGTGCTGCCCGCCGGCGACCGCCGGATGCTCGGCGCCTTCGCCGCCCAGGCCGTCGCCGTCCTCGAACGGCAACGGCTCGCCGAGGAGGCCGCCGAGGCCCGCCGGCTCGCCGACAGCAACCGGATCCGCACCGCGCTGCTCGCCGCCGTCTCGCACGACCTGCGCACCCCGCTCGCCGGCATCAAGGCCGCCGTCACCTCACTGCGCTCCGAGGACGTCGCCTGGAGCCCCGAGGACGAGGCCGAACTCCTCGCCGGCATCGAGGAGGGCGCCGACCGGCTCAACCAGCTGATCAACAACCTGCTCGACATGAGCCGGCTGCAGACCGGCAGCGTCACCCCGCTGCAGCGCGACGTCGACCTGGACGAGGTCGTCCCGCTCGCCCTCGTCGGAGTGCCCGCCAGCGCCGTCCGGCTCGACGTCGCGGAGGACCTGCCGCTGGTGCGCGCCGACTCCGGACTGCTGGAACGGGTCGTCGCCAACCTGGTCGAGAACGCCGTCAAGTACAGCCCGCCCGACCTGCCCGTCACCGTCCGGGCCGACGCCCTCCGGCTGCCCGGCGGCGACCGCGTCGAGCTGCGCGTCGTCGACCGCGGCCCCGGCGTCCCCGAAGAGGCCCGGGAACGGATCTTCGCGCCCTTCCAGCGGCACGGCGACGCCCCGCGCGGCAACGGCGTCGGACTCGGCCTCGCCGTCGCCCGCGGCTTCGCCGAAGCCATGGGCGGCAGCCTCACCGCCGAGGACACCCCCGGCGGCGGACTCACCATGGTGGTCTCGCTGGCCGCCGCCGCCCGCACCGCCCGCGAACCCACCCCCAGCACCTCCTGAACCACCCGTGCCCCGGCCACCGCCGGGGCGCAGCACAGCCAACCGCAGAAAGGCGGCGCACACCCCATGACCCGGGTCCTCGTGGTGGACGACGAACCCCAGCTCGTCCGCGCCCTGGTGATCAACCTCAAGGCACGGAAGTACGAGGTGGACGCCGCCCACGACGGCGCCTCCGCCCTCGCCGCGGCCGCCGCCAGGCCCCCGGACGTCGTCGTCCTCGACCTCGGCCTGCCCGACATGGACGGCACCGAGGTGATCCGCGGCCTGCGCGGCTGGACGCGCGTTCCGATCATCGTGCTCTCCGCCCGGCAGGCCTCCGACGAGAAGGTCGAGGCACTCGACGCCGGAGCCGACGACTACGTCACCAAGCCCTTCGGCATGGACGAGTTCCTGGCCCGGCTGCGGGCCGCCGTCCGCCGCGCCGAACCGGTGACCGCCGGCGGCACCGAGGCCGTGCTCACCACCGGGTCCTTCACCGTCGACCTCGCCGCCAAGAAGGTCCACCGCGGCGGCACCGACGTCCGCCTGACGCCCACCGAGTGGCACCTGCTGGAGGTGCTCGCGCGCAACGCCGGCCGCCTCGTCAGCCAGAAGCAACTGCTGCAGGAGGTGTGGGGGCCGGCCTACCGCACCGAGACCAACTACCTGCGGGTCTACATGGCCCAACTCCGCCGCAAACTCGAGGACGACCCCTCCAACCCCCGCCACTTCGTCACCGAACCCGGCATGGGCTACCGCTTCGAGCCGTGAAGCCCCCAGGGGCAGTGGTCGGGTGCAGGCAGACCAGGTGCCCCCACGCGCCCCTGATCTGCCTTCCGTCCGGTGGGTCTTCACAGCATCTGCGCGGACTCCCGGGGGAATCCCGTTGCCCGGGAGGGGGCCGATGGGACAGGCTGCCGATCGTGACCGATGATCGCCGCCCGCTGGGCCTGCCCGTTTTCTCCGCCCCGCACACCGACGCGCCGGGCGTCCCCGACCGGCGGCCGCTGCCGCCGATCGACCGTGCCCTCTTCCTGCCCCCGCCCGGCCAGGAGGCCCCGACCGCCGCGGACCGCCGCCCCCTCGCCGCCGGCGGCCTCACCTTCTCCGAGCCGACCGCCTGATCCCCACCCGCCCTCACCCCGCCGCAGGCCCACCCGCCGCCGGGGCGAGGTGCCGCACCGACGGCCCTTCCAGCGCAAGGGCGGTGAGCCCGGTCGTGCTGCCGGAGCCGTGTTGCTCGCCGGTGGCCCAGTGCACGGCGTCCCCGGCGGAGACGGGCACCCGGGTCCCGTCCGGGCCGGCGACCCAGCCCTCGCCGGCCACGACCAGGAACAGTTGCTCCACCGGGGCCGGATGGGCGCCGAGGACGCCGCCGGGTGTGATCGTCAGGCAGGTCAGCCGCACCGCCCCCTCGCCCGCCGCGACGCCGGTGGCTGCGGTGCCCGTGCTGCCGAACCGGTCGACGACCGTCTCCGCGCGGTCGAACCGGAACATCTCCACGACGGCCTCCTGAGCGTCTGACAGCGGACGGGCCGATGCTACGCGGTGGCCGGGCCGGGGCGCGGGCCGTCGATCAGGGCGGCGATGCCGTCGAGGAGGCGTTGCAGGCCGAACTCGAAGAGGCGGTCGAGGTCGAAGTCGTAGCCGTCGGTGACGTGTCGTTGCAGGAGGGGGAAGCGGCCGGTGTCCATCAGGGTCTGCAGGGCCGGTTCCTGGGTGGCCATCCACTCGTCGGCGTCGAGGCCGCTGTCGGCCATGGCGGTGCTCTCCGCCTCGACGTTGACGGCGGTGCCGCGGACGTAGTTGAAGAGCGTGAGGTGGGTGGTGAAGGCCGTCCACGGGTCGAGGCCGTGGCCGTCGAGGGCGCCGAGCACCCATTCGGTGAACGGCATCGCGGCGGGGACGATCTGGGGCCGCGTCATGGAGAGCGCGGGTGCGAGCCAGGGGTGGCGGCGGCAGGCGTCCCAGAGCATCCGGGCGGCGAGGGCGAGCGGTCCGCGCCAGCCGTCGGGCCGTTCGTCGGGGAAGCCGAACTCGGTGAAGGCGGTGTCGAGCATCCGCAGCAGCAGGTCGTCCTTGTCGGTCACGTGCCGGTAGAGCGACATGGTGGCGACGCCGAGTTCGGCGGCGACGCGCCGCATGGAGAGTGCGGCGAGGCCCTCCGCGTCGGCGACCGCCGTTGCTGCGGCCACGATCCGGTCCGCCGTCAGGGCGGCGTCCCGGCTGCCTCGGGGGTCGGTGGCGGCGGTGCGGGCGGCGGCCTTCACGGGGGCCGGGGGAGGGGCCGCCGGGGGAGGACCGGCCGGGGGCGGTGTCTGCGGCGCGGCCACGACGGTGCCGATCCCCGGGACGGCGCGGACCAGCCCCGTCCGGCGGAGTTCGGTGAGCGCCTTGGTCGCGGTCGCCATGGCGACGCCCCACTGCCGGGTGATCTCCCGGGTGGAGGGCACCCGGTCGCCCGGGGCCAGTTCGCCCCGTTCGATCCTGGCCCGCAGCTCGTCGACGATCCTGCGGTACCGCGATCCGTCGGTCCGGTCCATGCCGTCCCCTCCGCACTAGTGCACCTTGCTCTGCCGGTCAGCCTAGCCACACCTGCGCCCGGACCGCCCGAGGGCAGTGCACCATCCGTCAGGAGCACTAGTGCACCAGGGATAAAAGCCCTGCTGGGAAGGCGATTTCAGGCTTGCGCGGCTTGCTGCGTACAGCGTACATTCGACGGCATGGGGAACACAGACATCCTGATCTCCGGCGGCGGCATCGCCGGTCCGGCCCTCGCCCACTGGCTGCACGCGGCCGGCTTCACGGTGACCGTCGTGGAGCGCGCGCCCGCGCCGCGCCCGGGCGGCCAGACCGTCGACCTCCGCGGCGCCGGACGCACCGTCATCTCGCGGATGGGCCTGATGGAGCGGGCCCGCGAGCTGAGCCTCGACCAGAAGGGCATCGCCACCGTCGACTCGGCGGGCCGGATCACCTCCCGGCTGCCCGCCGACGCCTTCGGCGGCGAGGGCATCGTCTCCGAGATCGAGATCCTCCGCGGCGACCTCGCCGGCCTGCTGTACGAGGACACCGCGCCCTACACCGAGTACCTCTTCGACGACACCGT
>NZ_JBEYFP010000379.1:0-5793 GCF_040634455.1 Kitasatospora sp. NPDC007106 | reverse complement strand
GCCAAGTCGGTGGACTGGCTCAACCTCATGACCTACGACCTGCACGGCCCCTGGGAGGCCCAGGGCCCGACCAACCACCAGGCCAACCTCTACTCGGACCCGGCCGACCCGTCCCCGGCGAACGCCGGCTACAGCGCGGACCGGGTGGTGCGGCACTACCTCGCGAAGGGCCTGCCCGCGGCCAAGGCGGTGCTCGGCGTGCCGTTCTACGGCTACGGCTGGACGGGCGTGCCGGACGGCGGCCGGGCCGGCCTGTACCAGAGCGCCACCGGCCTCGCCCAGGGCGGCAACCTGCCCTGGAACCGGATCAAAGACCTGCCGGGCGCCGTCCACGAGGACCGGCGGCACGGCGCGACCTGGAAGTACGACGGCACCGAGTTCTGGACGTACGACACACCCGATCTGCTGACCCGCAAGGCGCGCTACGTCGCCGTGAACGGCCTCGGTGGTGTGATGGCGTGGTCGCTCGACAACGACGACAGCCAGGGGACGCTGGTCGCCGCCCTGGACGCCGGCCTGCGGAGGTGACGGGCGGCAGGTGACGGCCGGGGAGGTAACGGCCGGGGGTCACCACCGGCTTCCGGCCGTCCGGACGCGCAGTTTCGGGCATCACGATTTCGGTTCGTTGATGCGCGAAGCTGCGCGTTTCCATGTTCAAACGCGCAAGAACGCGCTACCTTCTCGGTACCGGTCGGGCGGCCGCAATGGGCAGGCTCCCTGCGCATTGCACATGCTGCACCGCCCGCAACGCTTTGACTCCCAACCTGACCCATCCAGCGGCCCGACTATTGCCGGAGGGTGAACAGTGGACTATACCTGTGCGCATCGACCGCACGCCTCTGACCGGCGCAGTTGCCGCTAGGCGGGCCTGAAAGACCGGGAATTGACATCTCGTCATACCCCGCGGCATCACCATCTTCTTGGACATCGAGGGGCTAGGGGCACACTTCATGGGCTCTGCAACCGAGTACAACCGCCGGGACATCTTCAAGCGCGCCGCCGGCATCGCCGTGCTCGCTGCGACCGGCGGCTCCCTGCTCACCGCGTGTGCCGGCGGCACCGGCGGCAGCAGCGACAAGGGCGCGAAGGGCGCCGCAGGCTACAACCTGACCGACGCGAAGAACCCGTTCGGCGTCAAGGACGGCGAGGGCCTCGAGGTCTTCATCTTCGACGGCGGCTACGGCAACGAGTACGCCAAGCGGTTCGAGGAGATCTACTCCAAGAGCTACCCCGGCGCGAAGATCAACCACCAGGCCGACAAGGACGTCACCGGCAAGCTCCAGCCGCGCTTCAACGCCGGCTCCCCGCCGGACGTCATCGACGACTCGGGCGCCAAGCAGATGAAGCTCGACGTCCTCGCCGACTCCGGCCAGCTCACCGACCTCGCCCCGCTGCTGGACGCGCCCTACATCGACGACCCGTCGAAGAAGATCCGTGACGTCCTGATGCCCGGCACCATCGAGTCCGGCACCGTCAAGGGCAAGGTCTACAACCTGTCCTACGTCTACACCGTCTGGGGCTTCTGGTACTCCGGCAAGCTCTTCAAGGACAACGGCTGGACGGCGCCGAAGACCTGGGCCGAGTTCATCGACCTCTGCGGCAAGATCAAGGCCAAGGGCATCGCCCCGCTCGCCCACCAGGGCAAGTACCCGTACTACATCAACGTCGTCATGATGGACATGATCGCCAAGCAGGGCGGCCTGGACCTCATGAAGCGGATCGACAGCCTCGACGCCGCCGCCTGGGACGACCCGGCCGTGAAGACCGCCGTCGAGTCGTTCTTCCAGGTCGTCGACAAGGACTTCCTGCTGCCCGGTACCAACGGCATGACCCACACCGAGTCGCAGACCGCCTGGAACCAGTACAAGGCCGCGTTCATCCCCTCCGGCTCCTGGCTGGAGAACGAGCAGCTGCCGACCACCCCGGCCGACTTCGACATGAAGTTCCTGCCGATCCCGTCGCTGCCCGGCGACAAGCTGCCCTTCGAGGCCATCCGCGCCGGCGCCGGCGAGCCCTTCATCGTCCCGGCCAAGGCCAAGAACGTGGCCGGCGGCCTGGAGCTGCTGCGCATCATGCTGACCAAGGAGGCCTCGGGCAAGTTCGCCCAGACCGCCAACAGCCTCACCTGCCTCAAGGACGGCGTCGGCCCCGAGGTGCAGCTGAAGCCCGGCACGGCCTCGACCGTGGTCGCGCTGAAGGCGGCCGCCGCCAACACCTTCAACTTCCAGTACCCGAACACCGCCTCCAAGTTCGACGAGGACCTGCAGAACGCCTCGGGCGAGCTCATGGCCAAGCGCATCACTCCCGCGGAGTGGATCAAGCGCGCCAAGGAGTCGGCCACCAAGAACAAGACCGCCTGACCGGTCGGACTCGAACAGCGCACCGGGGGCCCCGAACCGCCCCCGGTGCGCCCGCCTGACGGACAGGAGAAGTGACCGCATGCGTCACGGCAAGTACCCCTTCATCGTGGGGTTCCTCTTCCTCCCGATCGTGCTGTACGTCGGCCTGGTGCTCTGGCCGTACGCACAGACCTTCGGATACTCCCTGACCGACTGGTCCGGGGCGAGCCAGGAGATGAATTTCATCGGCCTGGACAACTACACGAGACTCCTCGATGACGAGGTCTTCGGCGGGGCGCTGTGGCACAACCTGCTGCTGCTGGTCCTGCTGCCGATCGTGACGATACTGATCGCGCTCTTCTTCGCCTTCATGCTCAACGTCGGCGGGAAGACCGGCACCGGCGGCGTCCAGGGCGTCCGCGGCGCCGGTTTCTACAAGGTGGTCTTCTTCTTCCCGCAGGTCCTGTCGATCGCGATCCTCGCCGTGCTGTGGGGCGCCGTCTACCGCACCGACGGCAGCGGCCTCGCCAACGGCATCCTGATCAAGCTCGGCCTGGCCTCGGCGAACGACCCGGTGCAGTTCCTGTCCAACCCGGACATGGTGCTCTGGTGCGTGCTCGCCGTCCTCGTCTGGTCCGGCGTCGGCTTCTACCTGGTGCTGTTCTCCGCGGCGATGCAGTCCATCCCCAAGGACATCTACGAGGCCGCCCTGCTGGACGGCGCCAAGCGCGCCCAGACCTTCTTCCGGATCACCCTGCCGCTGCTCTGGGAGACCGTGCAGACCGCCTGGGTATACCTGGCGATCGTCGCGATGGACGCCTTCGCCCTCGTCTCCAGCATCACCCCGGGCGCCTACTTCGGCGGCGGCCCCGACCACCACAGCGAGCTGATCTCCACGTACCTGATGCGCAGCTTCCTGCGCAACGGCGAGGCGGGCTACGCCTGCGCCATGGGCGTGGTGATCTTCTTCTTCACGCTGATCCTGACCATCGTCTCGCTCTGGGTCACCAAGCGCGACAAGATCGAGTACTGAGCGGGGACGGCGACATGAGCACTCTCGACAAGGCCGCGAGCCTCCCCGGCCAGCGCGCCGGCAGCCGGCCCACCGACCGCCCGCAGCGCTTCGCCGAAGGCGGCGGCGTGCTGAACGTCTTCTCGCACGGCTTCCTCGCCCTGTGGGCCGTGATGATCGTCCTGCCGCTGGCCTGGGTCGTCCTCGGCTCCTTCAAGACCGACGCCCAGATCAACGGCTCCGCCTGGAGCTGGCCCGACACCTTCAAGTTCGACGCCTTCGGCCGCGCCTGGGAGAAGGGCATCGGCGGATTCTTCGTCAACACCCTAATCGTCCTGTCGGGCTCGCTGACGCTGACGATGCTGCTCGGCTCGATGGCCGCCTACGTGCTGGCCCGCTACGAGTTCAGGGGCAACAAGGTCATCTACTACCTGTTCGTCGCCGGCGCGATGTTCCCGGTGTACCTGGCCCTGGTGCCGCTGTTCTTCATGGTCCGCAACCTGGGCGAGGTCAGCCCGCTGCTCGGCCTCAACAGCTACCTCGGCCTGATCCTGGTGTACGTGGCGTTCTCGCTGCCGTTCACCGTCTTCTTCATGTACTCGTTCTTCCGCACCCTGCCGACCGCCGTGCACGAGGCGGCCATGCTGGACGGCTGCTCGCACACCCGGGCGTTCTTCCGGATCATGGTGCCGATGGCCAAGCCCGGCCTGATCAGCGTCGGCATCTTCAACGTGCTCGGCCAGTGGAACCAGTACATCCTGCCGGTGACCCTGATGCAGCCCACCACCGCCGGCGAGGCCGACCACTCGATGCTCGCCCAGGGCCTGGTCAACCTCGCCTTCCAGTCCGGCTACAAGAGCGACGCCCCGGCCCTGTTCGCCGGCATGACGATCGCCATGCTGCCCGTGCTGGTGGTCTACCTCTCCTTCCAGCGCCAGGTCCAGGCCGGCCTCACCTCGGCCACGCTCAAGTAGCGGCGGCGCCCGGGGCACAGGGGCAGCGACAACAGGGGCGCGGGGATCCGCGCGAGTCGGAAGGGCACCGCGTGTGCCGTCCCGCCGCGCGGATCCCCGCGCCCCTCGTCGTCCCCCGGGTCAGCCCCGGTCGCAGGCCTGCGCCCGCAGGGCCCGGGCCAGGTCGTCACGGCACTCGACCACCAGGCGCCGCAGCGCCGGCGCCGCCCCCTCGTGCTCGGACAGCCAGGCGTCCGCCGCGTCCAGGGTCTTCTGCCCGGTCTGGTACTTCGGGAAGAAGCCGCCGACGATCCGCATCGCGATCTCGATCGACCGCTGCTTCCAGACGTCCTCCAGCATCGCGAAGTACGGCTCGGTGTACGGCGCCGTCAGCTCCCGCTGACCGGCCTGCGCGAAGCCCGCGATCTGGGCCTCCACCAGGGCGTTCGGCAGCTCGTCGGAGTCCACGACGGCCGTCCAGGCGGCGGCCTTGGCACCGGGCGTGGGCAGCGCGGCGAGGCACTGGGTGAGCTGGCGGCGGCCGCTCGCGGTGTTGTCCCGCTGCAGCTCCTGCTCCATCTCCTCGCCGGTCGCGGCGCCGGCCGCGGCGAGCGCCAGCCAGAGCGACCACCGCAGCTCCTGGTCGACGTCCAGACCGTCGATCCGGGCGGTGCCCTCCAGCAGGCCGCGGACCAGCCGCAGCTGCTCGGGGCCGTGTGCCGCCGCGGCGGTGAAGCGCGCCCAGGCCAGCTGGTGGTCGCTGCCCGGCACGGCCGCGCGCAGCTCGCGGACGGCGCACTCGGCGAGCAGCCGGCCGCCCTCCTCGCGCCACTCGGGGTCGGCGTACAGGTCGAGCGCGGTCTGCGCCTGCAGGTGCAGCGACTGCAGCACCCCGATCTCGGACTCCCGGCCGGCGAAGTCCAGCACCAGCGCCAGGTAGTCGCGGGCCGGCATCAGCCCGTCGCGGGTCAGGTTCCACACCGCGGACCAGGCCAGCGCCCGGGCCAGGTCGTCCCGGACGTCACCGAGGGCGGCGCGCAGCGTCGCCAGCGAGCCCTCGTCGAAGCGGACCTTGCAGTACGTCAGGTCGTCGTCGTTGACCAGCACCAGGGCCGGCCGGTGCAGCCCGACGGCGTCGGCGACCACCGTGCGGCCGCCGGTCACGTCGAGTTCGATCCGCGCGGTGCGCACCAGCGCCCCGGTCTCGTCCCGGTCGTACAGGCCGACGGCGATCCGGTGCGGGCGCAGCACGCCGCCGTCCTGGACGACGGCGAGCTCGGTGATCCGGCCCTCGGCGTCCACGGTGAGCTGCGGGGCCAGGGTGTTCACCCCGGAGGTCTGCAACCAGGCGGCCGACCAGGCGGTCAGGTCGCGGCCGCTGGTCTCCTCCAGGGCGTCCAGCAGGTCGGTGAGCACGGTGTTGCCGTACGCGTGCCGCTTGAAGTAGGTGCGGGCGCCGGCCAGGAAGGGCTCGCGGCCGACGTACGCC
>NZ_JBEYFP010000378.1:0-5795 GCF_040634455.1 Kitasatospora sp. NPDC007106 | reverse complement strand
GACGCCGCCGCGCTGCGCGGCCCCGTGCTGGTGCTGGTGGCCGGCCGCAGCGGGGCGCACGACGCGCGGAAGGTCGCCACGGCGGCCCGCAGGGCGCTGCCGGACGGCGAGGTGGCGGTGCTGGAGGGGGTCACGCACCACGGGCTGCCCGCGGTGGGCGGGGACGCGCTGAACGCCCGGCTGGCGGCCTTCCTCGGCCGCGGACGGGATCAGGCGGCCTTCGGCGCCTCGTTGTAGGCCTCGGCCAGCTCCTGGCCGGACAGCTCGTGGATCGCCGCCATCACCTCGTCGGTGACCTGGCGGCGGGCCCGGGCCGAACGGGCCTGGCCGTGCAGCTCCGGGAAGTGCAGGGGCTTGCCGAAGCGGACCGTCACCCGGCGGATCCGCGGGATCCGGCGGCCGACCGGCAGGATCTCCTGCGGGCCCTCCAGGGCGACCGGGACGACCGGCACGCCGGCGGTCAGCGCCAGCCAGGCCACGCCCGTCTTGCCCTTGTAGAGCCGGCCGTCCAGCGAACGGGTGCCCTCCGGGTAGATACCGAAGGCCTTGCCGTCGTTGAGGATCTCCAGCGCCTGCTCCAGCGAGGCGGCGGCCGCGCGGATCTCGCCGCGCTCGACCGGCACGGCGTTGATCACCGAGGTGAAGAACGCGCGGGAGATCGCACCCTTGAGCCCGGTGCCGGTGAAGTACTCGGCCTTCGCCAGGAAGTACACCTGGCGCGGGGCCGTCAGCGGGATCACCACGCTGTCGATGAAGGACAGGTGGTTGCTGGCCAGGATCACCCCACCCTTGCGAGGCACATGCTCCAGGCCCTCGACGACCGGCCGGTAGACGGTCTTCGCCAGCGGCTTGAGCACGAGCTTCGTGATGAGGTTGAGCATGGGCCCTCCCTGGCCGGCCGACGGTGTCCCGACCGGTCGGCGCGGGATCAGTCCGCACACTACGACATGCACCCCGGCGTCCGTCCACTCCCTCCCGGGGCGGGTCGACCGAGATCCTCGTCACGCTGCGCACCCGCGCGGTCGCGCAGCCGGACACGGTAGGCTGACGGACCGTCACCCGGTGCGCCGGGGCGGTGTCAGGCCGTGAGCACCCGGCGGTCCGGGGCGGTGGCCTGCGCGCCGGTCGGGAAGACCTCCCGGACGACGCGCTCGGCGGCGTGTCCGTCGTCCCACGGGCAGAACCGCTCGCGGAAGCGCGCCCGCAGCTGCGGGTCCGGGTCGCCGGCCAGCAGGGCGTCGGCCGCCTGCCCGGTGGTGGTGGCGACCGCGCCGGGCGGCTCGGCGAGCAGGTCGAAGTAGACGCCGCGGACGGCCCGGTACTCGTCCCAGTCCGGGGCGAAGAGCGTGATCGGCCGGTCCAGCACGGCGTAGTCGAACATCATCGAGGAGTAGTCCGTGACCAGCGCGTCCGCGGCGAGGTACAGGTCCTCGACCACCGGGTGGTCGGAGACGTCCACGATGCGGGCGGCGTCGGGACCGGCGGTGAGGTCGCCCGCACCGCCGGTGTGGAAGTAGTGGGTGCGCACCAGCACGGTGTGACCGGGGCCGAGCCGGCGGGCCAGCTCGGGCAGGTCGAGCAGCGGCAGGTAGCCGCCGCGGGCCTCCCGGTGGGTCGGCGCGTAGAGCACGGTGCGCTGCCCGGTGCGGATGCCGAGTGCCTCGCGGACGGCGGCGCACTCCTCGGCGGTGGCGAGCGCCAGCCGGTCGTTGCGCGGGTAGCCGGTCTCCAGGATCCGGTACCGGCCGGGGAAGGCGCGGGCGAAGTGCTCGCTGGTGTGCGGATTGGGGGAGACCAGGTAGTCCCAGCGGTCGACGGCCTCCTGGAGGCGGCCGAAGTCCATGCCGTCCGCGGCGATCGGATGGTCCTTCAGGTCCATCCCCATGCTCTTGAGCGGGGTGCCGTGCTGGGTCTGCAGGTGCACGGAGCCCGGCCGCTTGCCCATGGTGTGCGGGAAGTTGACGTTGTTGACGAAGTACTTGGCGGTGGCCATCGCCCGCAGGTAGCCGGGGGAGTTGAGCAGCACGTACGGCACCCCGGGCGGCAGCGCGGCGGCCTGCGCGGGGGTCTCCACCACCCACACGCCGCGGATCTGCGGGGCCAGTTCGCGGGCCCGCTCGTAGATGGCGGCCGGGTTGCAGGCGTAGCCGCGGTGCCAGTAGGCGGCGTACACCGCGAGGTGCTCGTCCAGCGGCAGCCGGCGGAAGGCGTTGTAGACGGCGAACCGGGCGCCGCCGCGCACCACCCGGCGGACGGCCGGGGCGACGGCCAGGGTGCCGCGGCCCTTGAGGAAGGAGGTCGGGTAGAGCATCTCCTGCATGCCGGGGCCGCCCTTGGGGCCCTCGTAGCGGATGACGACGACGTCGCCCTCCTTGACCCGCTTGGCGAGGATCGCCTCGACGGCGTCCTCCTGCGACTCGACGACGACGGCCGGGCCGCTGAAGGTCCAGATCGACTCGTCGACGCCGGCGGTCTTCACGATGCAGCCGTCCTCGGCGAGGTTGCCGTACAGCACGGCCAGGCCGCCCTCGACGGAGTAGGCGTGCTCGACGCTGCGGATGCAGCCCTTGGCGGCGTCGGTGTCCAGGGACTCCCAGCGCTCGGACTGGGCGAAGGCCTCGGAGGTGCGCTTGCAGCCGGGGGCGGCGTGCCACAGTTCGACGGCCTCGGCGGAGGGCGAGCCGCCGCGGACGTCCCAGGTCTTCAGCCACTCGGCGAGCGAGTCGGAGTGCACGGTGTGCACGTCCTCGTTGAGCAGGCCGCCGCGGTACAGCTCGCCGAGGATGGCGGGGATGCCGCCGGCCCGGTGCACGTCCTCCATGTAGTACGAGCCGTTCGGCGCGACCTTGGAGAGGCAGGGGACCTTGCGGGAGATCGCGTCGATGGCCCGCATGTCGAAGTCGAGCTCGGCCTCCTGGGCGGCGGCGAGCAGGTGCAGGATCGTGTTGGTGGAGCCGCCCATCGCGATGTCCAGGGCCATGGCGTTCTCGAACGCGGCCCGGGTGGCGATGTTGCGCGGCAGCACGGACTCGTCGTCCTGGTGGTAGTGCCGCTTGGTGATCTCGACGACCGTCTGCCCGGCCCGCTCGTAGAGGGCGCGGCGGGCGGTGTGGGTGGCCAGCACGGAGCCGTTGCCGGGCAGCGAGAGGCCGATCGCCTCGGTGAGGCAGTTCATCGAGTTGGCGGTGAACATGCCCGAGCACGACCCGCAGGTCGGACAGGCGTTCTCCTCGATGATGGCGATGTCCTCGTCGGAGACGTTCTCGTTGACCGCCTGGGAGATCGCGTCGACCAGGTCGAGCTTGCGGACGGTGCCGTCGACCAGGGTGGCCTTGCCGGCCTCCATCGGGCCGCCGGAGACGAAGACCGTCGGGATGTTGAGGCGCAGCGCGGCCATCAGCATGCCGGGGGTGATCTTGTCGCAGTTGGAGATGCAGATCAGGGCGTCCGCGCAGTGCGCGTTGACCATGTACTCGACCGAGTCGGCGATCAGGTCGCGCGAGGGCAGCGAGTAGAGCATGCCGCCGTGGCCCATCGCGATGCCGTCGTCGACGGCGATGGTGTTGAACTCGCGCGGGATGCCGCCGGCCTCCTTGATCGCCTCGGAGACGATCCGGCCCACCGGCTGCAGGTGGGTGTGGCCCGGCACGAACTCGGTGAAGGAGTTGGCCACCGCGATGATCGGCTTGCCGAAGTCCTCCCGGGCTACGCCGGCGGCCCGGAGAAGGGCGCGGGCGCCCGCCATGTTGCGGCCGTGGGTGACGGTACGGGACCTCAGCTCGGGCATGCGCTCCACTCCTTCGGGGCCTGCGGGCGGCCGCTGCGCTGGTGGAAGAGGGTGCAGGACCGCTGTCCTACCGAGGTTACGCCCCCCGGTCCGGGCGGTGGACGCGCTGTCCGCGATGCGGTCAGCGCGTCCACGGGTCAGGCCGCCGTCCGGGCCACGAAGAGGTCGAGCACGTACGGCTCGTTCAGCACGCCGTCGGGGTGGGCGGCCAGCAAGGCGTCCCGCTCGGCGGCCAGCACCGGCGCCCGCTGCTCGGGCGGCAGCACCGCGACGTAGGAGCGCGACTCCAGGTCGGCCAGGTGGCTCTCCACGGTCACCCGCCGGGCCCAGTGCAGCCGGGCGGTCTCCACCCGCAGCCCGTGGGCGCCCAGCGGGCCGGCGAGGTCCTGCGGCGTGGAGCGGTAGGCGTGGTACGAGGGCAGCGCCCGGCCGAGCCGCTGCTGCTGGTCGGCGATCCAGTCCTCGGCGTCGTCCTTGACGTTCCACCAGAGCGCGAGCGCGCCGCCGGGACGCAGCACCCGCAGCGCCTCGGGCACCGAGCGCTCCGGGTCCGTCCAGTGGAAGGCCTGGGCGTAGGTGACCAGGTCGGCGGAGCCGTCGTGGCAGGGCAGGTCGTCGCCGACGCCCTTCACCACCGGGATCTCCGGCGAGACGGCCCGCAGCCGGGCCGCCATGCCGCCGCTGGGCTCGACGGCGAGCACCCGGGCGCCGCGGGCGGCGAGCAGCCGGGTGGCGATGCCCGTCCCGGCGCCGACGTCGACCACGTCGGCCCCGGCGAGCGGGCGGCCGGCGAGGCGCTCCAGCTCGTCGAAGAGCTCGGCCGGGTAGGTGGGCCGCGCCGCGGCGTACTGCTCCGCGACCGGTCCGAACGAGAGTGCGTGGGCCTGCTGCTGAAGGTCTGTCATGTCCTGCCTCCCTCGGTACCGGGACAGGCTAACCCCGGTGCGTCCGGGCGGGGGTGGCGAGGTGCAGCCGGGTGAAGGCGAGGGCCTCGGCGAGGTCGGCCTCCCGCTCGGCGGCCGAGGCGGAGCGGCGGGTGTTGACCTCCAGCACCACGTGCCCGTCGAAGCCGTTGCGGGCGAGGCGCTCCAGCAGCACGGCGCAGGGCTGCTTGCCGCGGCCCGGGATCAGGTGCTCGTCCTTGCCGGAGCCGGAGCCGTCGGCGAGGTGGATGTGGGCGAGGCGGTCCCCCATCCGGTCGGCCATCTCCAGGGCGTCGATCCGGGAGGTCGCCGCGTGCGAGAGGTCGATGGTGAAGTGCCGGTACTCCTCGTCGGTGACGTCCCAGCCCGGCGCGTAGGCCAGCATCTCGCGGTCCTTGTACCGCCACGGGTACATGTTCTCCACCGCGAAGCGGACGTCCGTCTCGCCGGCCATCCGGCCGATCCCGGCGACGAACTCCCGGGCGTACTGCCGCTGCCAGCGGAACGGCGGGTGGACGACGACGGTGTCCGCGCCGAGCCGCTCGGCGGCGGCGCGGGCGCGGACCAGCTTGGTCCACGGGTCGGTGGTCCACACCCGCTGGGTGATCAGCAGGCAGGGGGCGTGCACCGCGAGGATCGGCATGGCGTGGGCGTCGGAGAGCCGGCGCAGCGCCTCGACGTCCTGGCTGACCGGGTCGTTCCAGACCATGACCTCGACGCCGTCGTAGCCGAGCCGGGCGGCCAGCTCGAAGGCGGTCTCGGTGGTCGACGGGTACACCGAGGCGGTGGACAGCGCGACCTTGGTGTCCGGGACGTGCACGGCGGGGTGCGGGGGCAGCACCAGGCGGTCGGTGGTGCGCAGCAGGGGCGCCCGCTGCGGCTCCTTGCGGCGGGCCTCCTTCACCGCGCGGGCGACCTTGGCGACGGCGGCGGTGCGGGCCGCGGTGGCGGTCTGCACGGACTTCGCGGAGCGGGCGGTGCGGGTCGCGGCGCCCTTGGCCGTCCGCGAGGCGGCGCCCTTGGCGGTGCGGGAGGCGGCGGCGGCCCGCTCGCCGAGCGTGCCGGCCCCGGGGGCGCGGCGGCGC
>NZ_JBEYFP010000377.1:0-5799 GCF_040634455.1 Kitasatospora sp. NPDC007106 | reverse complement strand
CACATCGTCGTCGACGCCCACGACCTGCCCGCCCTCGCCCGGTTCTGGGCCGAGGTGCTGGCGGCGAGCCCCACCGCCGCCGCTCCCGCCGGACGGCCGCCCCGAAGCGGCGCCGGGCGGCCATCCTGACGGCTGCCGGCCTCGCCCTCGGCGGCGCCGGTGTGCTGGCCCTCGTGGCACCGGACGGCAGCGGCGCCGCACGCCCGATCAGCGCGCCGGTGGACGACACCGTGCCGGCGGCGAGCGACACGCCCACCGTGGCCCCGGCCACCACCTCGGCCGCGCCCACCCGGCAGGTCTCGGCGAAGCCGTCGAAGTCCGCGAGCGCGCGGCCCAGCGCCTCCGCCTCCGCGTCCGCACCGACGGCCACCGCGGCGCCGACCACCGCCCGGCCGACCGCGACGGCGACCGTGCGGCCCAGCCGCAGCCCCTCGCCGAACCCGTCGAAGTCCTGCACGCCGTTCCTGTTCTGGTGCACCTGACCCCCGGCGCGGCTCAGCCGTTCAGCAGCTCGGCCAGGTACGCGGCATGGCTGATCCCCACCTCGTGCGAGGCGGTGAGCAGCGTGAGCGGGCCGCGGTGGGCCAGGTCGCGCAGGTGGTCCAGGGCCTCGGCGCGTTCCGGTTCGTCCAGTTCGGTGCGGTAGCGGCGGCGGAACTCCGTCCGGCGTTCCGGGTCGTGTCCGTACCAGCGGCGCAGCTCGGTGCTGGGGGCGACGGTCCTCGCCCATTCGTCGAAACCGGCGTCCGCCTTCCTGAGGCCGCGCGGCCAGAGCCGGTCGACCAGGACGAGGGTGCCCTCGTCCGGTCCGGGTTCGTCGCGGAGCCTGCGGCAGGTGACGGCCATCCGGCCATGCTCGCGCGCCGCCCGCCGGATTCCGTGGCTACGCTGCGGAGTGTCCCGGATGCTGCCCGTACGGCCCACCCGCCCGCGGGGCGGGGCGGTTCCGGGCGGCGGCCGGGCGCGGCGACGAGGAGGCGGGGCCATGGGGTGGGACGGGGTGGCCGGGCCGCTGGCGGCGGCGGGCGTGCTGTTCCGGGACGCGGCGGGCCGGGTGATGGTCGTCCGGGCGGTGTACGAGAGCCGGCACCCGGTCGAGGTGCCGGGCGGCGGCTGGGAGCCCGGGGACGCGACGCTGCGGGCGACCGCCGTGCGGGAGCTGCAGGAGGAGATGGGGCTGCGGCCGCGGCTGCTGGCGCTGGCGAGCGTGGACTGGGCGATGAGCCGCACCCGGCCGCCGATCGTCTCCTTCCTCTACTGGGCGCAGCCGCTGACCGCGGCGGAGCTGGCGGCCGTGCGGCTGCAGGAGGACGAGCTCGGCGGGTACGCCTTCGTGACGCCCCGGCAGGCGGCCTCGGCGCTGCCGCCGCGGCTGTCGCGGCGGGTGGCGGCGTGTCTGCGGGCGCCGGCCGGGTCGGGTCCGGTGGAGATGGAGGACAGCTTCCCGGTCGGGCCGGCGGCGGCCGGGCTGCCGCCGGTGCCGGCGCCGCCGTACACCCGGGCGGCCGGGCTGGACCTTGCGGGCGGCGACCGGCCGCCGGTGGTGCCGCCGCTGGACCGGGAGACGTACTACGCGACCCGTCCGCGGATCCGGGCCGAGGTCCAGGTGCTCGTCGCCGGTCCGGCCGGCCGGGTGCTCTCGGTGCAGGAGCCGGTGGCGGCCGACCGGGAGACGCCGCGGGGTGCCGCGGCGCGGGTGCTGCGCGAGCGCTTCGCTTCGGTCCGGGCCCCGGGGCGGCTGCTCGCCCTGGACTGGCTGCCCGGCGGCGCTCCGCGCCTGGTGTACGTCTTCGACGGCGGGTGCCCGGGCGGTGGACGGTCCGGCGGCACGGCGGCGGCCGCCGGGGACCGCCGGACCGCGGCCGTGCTGGCCCGTCGGGGAGCTGCGGCCGGTCCGCTCGAACTGGTGGACGGCGCACCGGCGGCCGGCCCCGGGTGATCGGGCCTCCGCGCGGCCCGGGGCACCGGCGGCGGGCGGCGCGCCGGGGGCGGCGGGTGTGACGGCGGCCCGCCTGCGGCATGACAATCGTGGCAGTGGAGCGGCCGGTGCCGCCCTGTCCGAGGAGGTCGTATGGTCCGCGAGATCGAGTCCGCGCTGACCGGGCTGCAGGTGGAGGCCGTCACGGTGGCCGGGCCGCTGCGGCTGGTGCTGTCCGGCGGTGTGGTGCTGACCGTGGCGAACGACTTCCGGGTCCGGACGGCCGCCGAGGTCGAGCACTTCTACCCGGGACTGTCGGTTCCCGCCTCGGGGCTGCTGGCCGGGCTGGTCGGCGCCCGGGTGGCGGGGGCGGCGGTGACCCGGGCCGGCGGGCTGGAGCTGCGCTTCGAACCGGGCGTCACGCTGTCGGTGCCGCCGGACACCGCCGTCGCGGGCACCGCGGCCTGGCAGGTCTCCGGGCCCGGTGGCCCGCTGTTCACCGCGGAGCCCGGCGGTTACCTCGCCGTCTGACCCTGCCGGGTCGGCGGCTCAGCGCAGGTCGAAGACCAGCCGGGCCGTCACCCGGCCCGCGAGGACGTCCTCGAAGCAGTCGTTGACGTCCTCCAGCCGCCGGGTCTCCCGGATCACCCTGGTCCGGCCGAGTTCGTGCAGCCGGAAGACCTCGGCGAGGTCCTGGCGGGTGCCGACGATCGAGCCGACCACCTTCGTCCCGTTCAGCACGGTGTCGAAGACGGGGATCTCCAGGGTGCCGCCGGCCGGCAGGGCGACCAGGACGAGGGTGCCGCCCCGCCGCAGCGCGGCGTACGCGGCCCGGAACGAGTCGTTGCTGACGGCGAGTGCGATCGCGGCGTCCGCGCCGCCGAGCTTCTGCGTCTCCGCGGGGACGTCCTGGATGCGGGCGTCGAGGACGTGGTCGGCGCCGAGGTCCCGGGCCAGCGCCAGCTTCTCGTCGGTGACGTCGACGGCGATCGTCTCGGCGCCGGCGAGGCGGGCGTACTGGAGGGCGAGGTGGCCGAGGCCGCCGATGCCGGAGACGAGCACCCGGGTGCCGGGGCCCGAGTCGGCGACCTTGACCGCCTTGTAGGTGGTGACGCCGGCGCAGGACAGCGGTGCGGCGTCCATCGGGTCGATGCCGTCCGGCACCGGCACCACGTAGTCGCCGTGGGCGAGCGCGTACTCGGCGTAGGCGCCGTCCACGGAGTAGCCGGAGTTGTGCTGCTGCAGGCAGAGCGTCTCCCAGCCGGAGACGCAGTGGTCGCAGTGGCCGCAGGCGTCGGCGAGCCACGGGATGGCGACCCGTTGTCCGAGCCCGACGTGCCGGACGAGGTCCCCGGCCCGTTCGACCACGCCGACGCCCTCGTGCCCGGGGACGAACGGCGGGGTCGGGCGGACGGGCCAGTCGCCGCGGGCCGCGTGGATGTCGGTGTGGCAGAGGCCGGAGGCCTCGATGCGGACCAGGACCTGGTGCGGGGCGGGCTCCGGCAGCGGGCGGTCCTCGATGGCGAGCGGTGCGGTGAAGTCGCGGACGACGGCGGCCTTCATGGCGGTGTCCTCCCGGATCGGCGCGTTCACGGCCGGGCCCTCGGCGGAGCCTCGGCCGCCCCTCCGACCGTCCCCCGGACGGCCCCGCTCGGCAAGCCGGGGACGGCACCCCGGCGCCGCCACCGCCGCCGGCCTGCGCTCGGGGCCCGATCACGGCCGGAGGTGCACGACCCGCCCCTGGCCACGGCCCCGGTGGCACCGCCTAGGATGACGGCCGTTCGACCGCGGCCCGTGGGGCCGCGAACGGGGAGGGGGAACGGTGTTCGGAATCATCAGGCCGTGTCGGCACAGCCTGTCGGAGACGCTGCGGAGCTCGTGGATGGCCCACCTGTGCGGGCTCTGCCTGGCGCTGCGCGACGACCACGGGCAGCTGGCCCGGACGGCCACCAACTACGACGGCCTCGTCATATCCGTGCTGGTGGAGGCTCAGGGGCCGCGGGCGGCGGGCGGGCGCCGGACAGCCGGCCCGTGCCCGCTGCGCGGCATGCGCAGCGCCGAGGTGGCGCAGGGCGAGGGCGCCCGGCTCGCCGCGGCGGTGTCGCTGGCGCTGGCGTCGGTGAAGGTCCGCGACCACGTGCTGGACGCCGACGGGGTGTTCGCGAAGCGGCCGGTCGCCGCGGGGGCGCGGGCGGTGGCCCGGCGCTGGGACCGGCAGAGCACGGGCGGCGGCGCGGGGCTGGGCTTCGACACCGCGGTGCTGCTGGACGCGGCCGACCGGCAGGGGGAGCTGGAGCGGGCCGCCGGGCCGGGCACCTCGGTGCTGCTGGTGACGGAGCCGACGGAGACGGCGACCGCGGCCGCCTTCGCCCACACCGCGGTGCTGGCCGGCCGGCCGGGCAATGCGGCGGCGCTGGCGGAGGCGGGCCGGCTGTTCGGCCGGCTGGCGCACCTGCTGGACGCGGCGGAGGACCAGCAGGAGGACGCGGCCGCCGGGCAGTGGAACCCGCTGACGGCCACCGGCACCGGCCGGGACGAGGCCGAGCGGCTGTGCCGGGACGCGGTGCACGGCATCCGGCTCGCGCTGAAGGACGTCGAACTCACCGAGCGGGCGCTGGTGCACCGGCTGCTCGCGCACGAGACCGGCCTCGCGGTGGACCGGGTGTTCGGCCACGGCGCGGGCTGCTCGGTCACCGCGGGCGGGCAGCACGCGCACGACTCCCACGCCCACGACTCGCACGCCCGCGCGGCTCACGGGGGTGCCGCCCACGGGCACGGCCCGCACCCGGGCGGTCCGCTGATCGGCGAGCCGCCGACCCCGCTGCCGCCGAAGAAGCCGCGGCGCTCGGGCCTCGCCGGCTGCGCGGTGTGGGCCGCGATGGCCTGCACCTGCCAGCTGATGTGCTGCGAGCACGAGGACCCGTTCAGCCGGGAGAAGAGGGAGGGCTGGTGCCAGCGCAACTGCGACTGCGACTGCGGCAATTGCGACTGCAGCGGCTGTGACTGCGACTGCTGCGACGGGTGCGACTGCTGTGACGGCTGCGACTGTTGCGACTGCGGCTGTGACTGCTGAACCGGCCCCTCCCGGGCGCTCTCTCGACGAACTGGAGGGCGCCTGGCCGCCGCCCGGCCCCGGTGCCACCCGGCTGGTGGCCACCGCCCACGCGCTGCGCCGGGTGCCGCTGGGCGAACTCGGTGCGGAGGGCCTGCGCCTGCTGATCGGCCAGGACGTCGGCCTGCCCCACCTGGTGCCGGTGGCGCTCGACCTGCTGGAGGCGGACCCGGCGACGGAGGGAGGCCTGTACCCCGGAGACCTCCACCACGCCGTGGCGGGCCGAAGCCCCGGGTTCTGGGCGAGCCACCCGGACCTCGCGGCGCGGCTCCGCGCCGTCCCGCCCCCGGCCGGTCCCGGGCACGGACGGGAAACCCGCTCCCCGGCTGACGGTGCCGGGCGCTAGCCTGCGTCCGTGCCGATCTTCGTCCACCTCACCTCGGCGGCCAACGCGCCGCGGATCCGCCGCTCGGGCATCCGGGCGGCGGGCCGCGGCGAGCGCGGCGTCCACTGCTTCCCGGTGCTGCCCTCGTACACCCTGACCCACCAGTGGGTGCGCGAGCTCGCCCGCTTCGGCACCCGCGGCGGCCTGGTCGCGGTGCACTTCCGGCTGGACGACGCCGAACCGGTGACGGTCCGCCACTACGGCAGGCCCGGCCGGCAGGTGACGGCGGCCGAGGCCGCCGGGCAGCTGGCCGCGATGGAGGACCCGCGCGGCTGGGAGGTGTTCCTCCCCCGGTCGGTCGCCGCGGGCGAGGTGCACCGGCTGCGCCGCCCTCCGCAGGTGGCCGGCTGGCGGTACTTCCCGGCGTCGCACGGCCGCCGGCCC
>NZ_JBEYFP010000376.1:0-5819 GCF_040634455.1 Kitasatospora sp. NPDC007106 | reverse complement strand
CCCGGTGAGGTTGGTACCGGTCAGGGTCACGATCGTCCCGCCCCCGGCAGGTCCCTGACCCGGCGTCAGGGAGGAGAGCGCCGGCGCCGGGACGTAGGTGAAGGACAGGCCGTTGCTCGTCCCGTCGGCGGTGGTGACCTTGACCTGGACCGTACCGCTTCCGGGGGGTGCGGTGGCGGTGATCTGGGAGGGGGAGACGACGGTGTACGAGGTGGCCGCGGTGCTGCCGAACGTGACCGCGGTCGCCCCGGTGAGGTTGGTACCGGTCAGGGTCACGATCGTCCCGCCCCCGGCAGGTCCCTGACCCGGCGTCAGGGAGGAGAGCGTGGGCGGCGACGCCAGCAGGACGGTGGCGATGCTCGGCGTGGGCGAGGTTTCGGCTGCAGGAGTGGACGACGAGTGCCGGTCCTTGGAGGTGCCCATGGTGTGCCTTTCTGCGGGATGGGAGGTTCCTGGTCCGGCGCCGGCGCCCGGGCAGAGAGGTGCCTCCTTGCCCGGGCGCCGGGCACCGCACGCTCCGAGGGAGCGGGCAGGTCGGAGGATGCGTCAGATGCCGGGGCCGGAGACGTAGGTGAAGCCGCCGACGGCGGTGGCGCTGCCGCCGGTGGTGGTCACCACCACGTCCTCCGCGCCGGCGGTCCCGGGCGGGGTCACGACCGACAGCGTGGTGTCGTTGACCACCGAGAACGGCGCCGCGGTGCCGCCGACGGTGACCGACTGGGTGGTGGAGAGACTGGCGCCGGTGATGGTCACCGCGGTGCCGCCCGAGGTCGACCCGGAGGACGGCGTGATGGTGCTGACGGTCGGCGCGTCCACGTAGGTGTACGAGAAGCCGTTGTTCGTGCCGCCGATCGTGGTGACGCTGACGCCGACCGTTCCGGGGGCTGCGCCGGCGGGCACGGTGACGCTGATCTGGCTGTCCGACGTGACGGTCGGGGTCGCGCTGTTGGCGCCGAACTGGACCGAGCTCGCGGTGGCCAGCCCGGTACCGGTGATGGTGACGGCGTTCCCGCCCGCGGTGGGCCCGGAGACGTCGCTGAGCGACGCCTTGAACGGGGCGCCGATGTAGAAGAACGAGAGCGGGTTGCTGGTCCCACCGGCGGTGGTGACCGTCACGCCGACCGTGCCGGAGCCGGACGGCGAGATGCAGGTGACCTGGGTGGGGGTGTTGGCGGTGATGGTGGCCGACTTGGTGCCGAACTTCACGGCGGTGGCGCCGGCCAGGTTGGTGCCGGTGATGGTCACCGTGGTCCCGCCTGCGGTGGATCCCTGGTTCGGGCTGATGGGCATGGTTGCCTCCAGAAGGCACTGGGTGGATCGGCGGATACGGGCAGTCCACGGCTGACATCGCGGCACGGCGCTCGACAGCGGACGTGCGCCGCGCCGGCGTGGACTTGGGCGTGCCCGGGTCCTGAAGTCCGGCGGCCCAACGGCAGCCCGGGCTCATGGAGTTCAGCCGACGTGGCCACATCGACTCGGAGCGCAGGGGGATGCCGTGCGGGCAGGCCGCCCGATGACACGGACGGTTCCTTGAATCAGGCCGTCGAGCAGTGAGGTGGAGGTACTGATGAGGAGTACGCCGACCGGAACCGTCACGGCCTCCGACAACGATGACGGAGTGATCGGCTGGGGACGGACCCGCCCTACCGGCGCGCGGATCCACCCGTCCTGAAGGGAAGGCCCGTCACGTCTGCTGCCCGGCAAGGCCAATCCCGTAGACCGAAGGCGCCCCGCTGCCGCTCCTGCGCATGGATACGGACGGACCATCCTTCGGATACGTACAGTAATCCAGTCGCGACGGGCCGCCGACAACCGTTCTGACGGGCCACCACCCGAACGGCGGAGCGCCGGGAATCGGCTGGCACCCCCGGGCTGCCATTCGATCCAACCGCCGCGTATCGGCGAAGGCGACCGGACGCCCCGCGAATCGCCGTGATCGGTTGCCGACTTCCGCTCCGGGCCTGGTGGGAGCGGTAGTCAATGAGTGGAGAGCCCGGAGACGGAATGACGTCCTTTCCGTGCGACAGGTGCTCACCCAATTTGTCCAGACGCGCCCGACGCCAACTCGCCGTTCCAGCAGTACCATCGCCGGATTGTCGCGGCGCCGGACGGGTTTCAGCAGCCCCTGAGGCGAACCCCGGGATAGGGGCACACCTGACCGGATCCTGCTGGTGCAGAAAGGCGAGGAAACACCTGGGACGGCCCTCGAAGTACGCTGCCGCGTCCCGAGCCGAGGCGGCGGGCGTGGAGGCGGGTCTCGGATGGCAGGCGAACGTTCACGGACGGCGCGGCCGATTCGAACGCCGACCCCGGGACGCCAATGAGCTCAAGGGCCGGCTTCGTTGGCTGCCTGACGAACAGTCAGTGCAGCCGATGCGGCTGAATCTGCAATTCCCCTACGGTGAGCTCGGCTCTACATGATCCGGCTCCCGGAGGTGGCGACACAGACATCGACAGCAACTGGCTGACTGTCAGTGACCGTGGTGTGCGGGACCGTTAGAAGGGCGGCTCTTCGGTTCAGCCCTGAGCGAGTTGACCCAGATCGTGGACTTCGACCTGGTCGACGCGGTGCTGGAGGAAACCGGGGCGCGGGAAACGGGTGCGGCTGCTGCCGGCCCGCGTCATGGTGTACTTCGTCCTGGCCCTGGCCCTGTTTGAGCACTGCTCCTACCGGGCCGTGTGGGGAAAGTCGACCGCGCACCTGCCCGTGGCTGTCGTCGTGCGCCCGGCCGGCCCCTCGCTCTTACGGGCCCGGCGCCGCCTGGGGGCTCGCCCGCTCAAGGCCCTGACCGCCATGATCACCAGCAGCCCTATGCCAAGATCCCCGACAGAGTCAAGCTAGGGCTTGTCTTCACAGGGCAGTGGGGCGGTCGATTCAGGTGCCCCCACGCGCCCCTATGGCTGCCCGATCGCCTTTGAAGACACGCCGTAGGCCAACCGCGCCACCAGGCCCGGCAGATCGGCGACGGAGTCGAGGACGTGGTCGGGGGTTCCGTCGGCGTCGCGGAGCGTACGGCCCTGGAACTTCCCGGTCCTCACGAGGACGCCGCCGATGCCGCAGCGCTGGGCGGCGAGCACGTCGGACTCGATGTCGTCGCCCACCATCAGCGTCCGGTCCGCCTCGACTCCCAGCCGGGTCAGCGCCCCGGTGAAGAACGCGGCAGCGGGTTTGCCGACCACCTCGGCCCGCTGACCCGAGGCCTGCTCCAGGCCGGCCAGGAAGGCGCCGCCGTCGAGCTGCAGGCCACGGTCGGTGCGCCAGTACAGGTTGCGGTGCATGGCGACGAGGCGGGCTCCCCGCTGGAGGTGGCCGAACGCGCGGTTGAGGGCGCGATAGCCGAATTCGGGTCCGGCACCGCCGACCAGGACGACGTCCACGTCCTCCCCCTCCGTGGCTTCGTCGTCCTCGGCCAGGGCCACCCCGGTCAGGTCCTCCCGGACGTCACCGCTGTTGAGCAGCATGCAGCGGGCGCCGGGATGGTGCTCCGCCAGGAAGGCCGCGGTGGCGCTGGGTGCGGTGAGGACGGACTCGGCCGAGACCGGGAATCCCGCACCGACGAGGGCCGTCGCGATCGAGGCCCTGGTGCGCGAGGTCGTGTTGGTGAGGAGCAGGAAGGGCAGCCCCATATCTCGGAGCCGTTCCAGCGCCTCGACAGCGCCGGGAAGCGGCTTCCAGGACAGCGTGAGCACCCCGTCGATGTCGATCAGGGCCGCGCTGACGGTCGTCGTGGTGCGGTGCCGCATGGGCCGACCGTAGCGCCGACCCGGCCGTGCGGCACGTTCCGGTTCCCCGGACTACCGCCGGGCCCCGTTCGGGGGGAAGACTGGTGACGTGAGCGGAGCACCGGGCGCAGCTCCCGGCGGCACCGGTCACCGGACCGTGCCGCACACCGGGGATCTGGCTGTCGAGGCATGGGCCCCCGGAGCGGGAGGAGTGCGTCGCGGAGGCGGTCCGCGGGGCGGTCGGGGGCTTCGCGGAGATCCCGCCGGAGGCGGTGCGCACCGAGCGGGAGTACGAGCTGGCCGACGACACCGACGAGAGGCTGCTGATCTCGGCGCTGGAGGAGATGATCTTCCGGGCGGAGACGGCCGGGGAGCTGCCGGCCCGGGTGTCGGTCCGGCGCACGGGGACGGCCGTGCGGATGCGGCTGGCCATGGTGGACAGTGCCCTGGTCGAGCAGGTCGGCGCGGTGCCGAAGGCGGTGTCCCTGCACGGACTGCGGATGACGAGGGAAGCGGCTGGGGGCTGGCGGTGCCACGTGACGTTGGACGTCTGACCGGCGCGCGGCCCGGGCACGCGGCGGACGAGCGCCACCACGGCACATGAGCGTGACGGGGCCGAGGAGGCATCGGCTGACATGGACGTCCGACTGGTGGAGGAGACCCCCTGGCGCTACCGGATCGAGCGCAGCGGCGTGATGAGGGTGCCGGGGGTGGTCTTCGCCCCGCACGGGCTGCTGCCGCTCGACGAGGGCGACCGCGCACTCGAACAGGTCGCGAACGTCGCCTCGTTGCCGGGTGTCGTCCGGGCCTCCTACGCGATGCCCGACATCCACTGGGGCTACGGCTTCCCGATCGGCGGGGTGGCGGCCACGGAGGTCGCGGCCGGCGGTGTGGTGTCTCCGGGAGGGGTCGGGTTCGACATCTCCTGCGGGGTCCGGCTGCTCACCAGCGAGCTCGACCGGGACACGGTGCGCGAGGTGCTGCCGGCGCTGATGGACCGGCTGGACCCGTTGATCCCACGCGGCCTCGGGCGGGGCTGCCTGTGGCGGCCCGCCGGGCGCCGGCAACTGGCCGACCTGCTGCGCGGCGGCGCACGCTACCTGGTGGACATGGGGCACGGGGTGCCGCGCGACCTCGACCGCTGCGAGGACGGCGGGGCGGTGGACGTCACGGACGTGACGCAGGTCGGCGACCGCGCGCTGGAACGCGGGGCGGGCCAGGTCGGGAGCCTGGGCTCGGCCAACCACTTCCTGGAGGTCCAGGCCGTCGACCGGATTTACGACGAGGCATGCGCCCGGGCTTTCGGTCTGCGCACCGATCAGGTCTGCGTGATGATCCACTGCGGCTCGCGCGGCCTGGGCCACCAGATCTGCACCGACCACGTCCGGCGGATGGCTCGACCCGGAGACCACCGCCGACCTGCTCGGCCGCTACCGGCTGCCGCTCGCCACCGCCGTCCTGGCACGGAACGAGGACGAGGCCGCCGAAGCCGCCCGGCAGTTGGGCCCGCTCGGCCACGAGGGCCGCCTCGCGGCGAAGGCGTACTGGCCGGACCAGGTGCACAAGAGCGCCGAGGGCGCCGTCCGCCTCGGCATCGTCGGCGAGACCCGGGCACGGGAGTGCTACCGGGAGTTCCAGGACCGCTTCGGCGACCGGACGGCCGGCGTGGTGTTCCAGCCCATGGCCGCACCCGGCCTCGAACTGCTGGTCGGCGCGGTGCAGGACGAGGTGTTCGGGCCGCTCGTCCTGCTCGGCCTCGGCGGCACCGCGACCGACGTCCTCGGCGACCGCAGCACCCGCTTCGCCCCGCTGACCGAACGCGATCTGGAGACCATGCCCGCGGACCTCAGGGCGGCGCCCCTGCTGCTCGGCCGGCCCGGAGCGCCCGGCGTGGACCCGGCGGACCTGCGCGGGGTGCTCACCGCGGTCTCCGCCCTGGCCTGCGACCTGCCGCAGGTCGTCGAGGTGGACCTCAACCCGCTGATCGCCCGGCCCGACGGGGTCCTCTGCGTCGACGCCCGGGTCCGGGTCGAACCCAGGCCGTCCTTCGACCCGTACCTGCGCCGGCTGCGAGGGCCGGCCCGGGCAGGAGAGGC
>NZ_JBEYFP010000375.1:0-5820 GCF_040634455.1 Kitasatospora sp. NPDC007106 | reverse complement strand
AGCAGGCCGCCGAGCGAGGGGCCGAGCGCGGTGCCGACCGCCGACATGGTGCCGAGCAGCCCCATCGCGCGGCCCGTCCGCTCCTTCGGTACCGTCCCGCCGACGAAGGCCATGGTGAGCGCCATCATCACGGCGGCCCCCAGGCCCTGCGCCGCCCGGGCGGCGATCAACAGCCAGAGCGTGGGTGCCGCGCCGCACAGCAGCGACGCCACCGTGAAGAGCACGATGCCGCCGAGCAGCAGCCGGCGGCGGCCGACGAGGTCACCGAGCCGGCCGGCGCCGACGATCGTGGTGGTGGTCGCCAGCAGGAAGGCCAGCACGACCCACTGCACCGCCGCGAACGGCGCCGAGAACGCCACGGACAGGGTCGGCAGGGCGACGTTGGCGATGCTGATGCCGAGCGAGGGCAGCAACATCGACAGCGAGAGCGCGGCCAGCGCCCAGCGGGCGGAGGACGGCGCCGGTGCGGGCGCGGTCGCCCGGGCGGTGGTGGCGGCGGTCGAGGGCTTCACCGGGCGGCCTCCTCTCCGGTCGGCGCAGCAGGGGCGGTCGGTGCAGCGGGGGCGGAGGGGGAGGCGGGGGCGGACGTGCGGCGGACGGCGACCACGACGGCGTCGTGCACCGTGACGGGCCGACCCGCACGGTCCTCGGCGGGGCGCGGTCGGGTCTGCGCCGTCCGCACCCGCCAGTCGGCCGGGTCGAGGGCGGCGGCGGCCTCCTCGGGGGTGAAGAGCATCTCCGGGAGCAGCCGCGGGCCGCCGCCGCCCGCCAGGTCGCGCGGGTGGTGACCGGTGATCAGCAGCGTCCCGCCGGGCGCCACCGCGGCGGCGAGACCCGCGAACAGGGCCGGCCGGGCCGCGGCCGGCACGTGCAGGTACTGCGCGGTGACCAGGTCGAACCCCCCGCCCGCGGGCGGCCGTTCGCCGAGGTCGGCGCGGATCCAGGTGATCCGGTCGGCGACCTGCGGGCCGGCGGCCGCGGCCCGGGCGGCGGCCGGCCCGAGCAGATCGGCGAGCCCCTGCAGCACGGTGGCGGCCGCGGCGGCGGGGCGCTCGTGCGGCCGCAGCAGCCAGCCCTCGTACGGTGATCCGCCGCGGGCGCCGATCGGGACGGCCCAGGCGGTGTCCCCGTCCTCGCCGGCGTCTGCCGTGCCCGTCCGGGCGAGCACCCGGCCGCCCGCCGTGGCGATCGAGCAGTCGGGCAGGCCGAGCCGGGCCGCGGCGAGGTCCAGCAGCCGCTGCGGCGGGGTGTCGCCCTGCAGCAGGGCCGCGAGCTCCCGGCGGACGCCCTCCGGCACCGCGGCGGCGCCGTGCGAGGAGGCCTGCAGGTCGCCCCAGAGCCGCAGGTAGATCCGGTCGGTGACGGCCCGGAAGCTGGTGCTGGCGGGCACCGAGAGCAGCGGGATCCGGTGGGTGCGGCAGGCGGCGGCGAGCGCCTCGGGGACGGTGCCGTGGGTGCCCTCGCCCGCGAGCAGGGCGGCCACGCCGGCGCTGCGCAGCGAGGTGGCGAAGCGCAGGGCCGCGGAGGCGTCCTCGGCGTTCCACCAGACCAGCCCGGTCAGGACGGCCTCGCCGGGCTGCAGGTAGCGGGCCGGGTCCTGGAGGTCGGTGGAGGTCACCCCGGCCACCGTCCGGCGCAGCAGTTCCGGGGTGGTCCAGGCGGCCCGGATGCCCAGCCCGTCCAGCTCCAGCAGGTCCCCGACGATCATCTCTCGCTCCTAGTCGCTCCGCGCGGGGCCGGCCCTTGCTCTTGCCGGTCCATGCCGCGCCTGAGCATCGTAAATGCAAGCCAGATCTGCCCGTTCTCCTCTCGTTCGATCGTCCAGCCGGGGGCCCGGCCTGGGTGCGGAAGCCCGGCCGTCCGCCCGATTGCCCGGCGGCCACGGGTCTGCCGTCGCCGTCGCATCTGCAAGGACTGAAGGTACGGATCCATCGCAGATGCCGGTGAATATCGGACTTCATGCGGGTAACGGCGAGGATGCATGGGTACCACCCCTCCCGGGTCGCAGGGTGCGGCCGGGGAGAAGGACCGCCCATGCTTCGTACCGCCAGACCGGCCGTCCGGCTGACCGGCCGCCTGGACGCCCCGCTGGAACTCACCGTCGCCGAACTGCGCGCCCTGCCCGCGCACCGGGTGGAGGTGGTCTTCGACTGCCTGAGCAGCGGGCCGCAGCGGCACGGCTTCGAGGGGCCGAGACTGTGGGACGTGCTCCGCGCCGCCCGCCCGCGGGTCGACCTGCGCGGCCGCAAGCAGCGCCCGCACCTGCTGCTGGACGTCACCGGCGCCGACGGGCACCGGGCGGTGCTCTCCTGGGCCGAGATCGACCCGGAGTTCGGCAACCAGCAGGTGCTGCTGGCGACCAGCATCGACGGCAGCCCGCTGGACGAGGCCGGTCCGCAACTGGTCGTCCCGGCGGACGTCTGCGGCGCCCGCTACGTCAGCGGCATCACCGAAGTCTGGCTCGGCGAACCGGTCCACTAGGGGTGGCGATGCCACCAGGGGCGCAGGGCTGGGTCAACCCACCAGGGGCGCGTGGGGGTTGACCCAGTCCCTGCGTCGCTGTGGTGTTGCCGGTCAGGCGGCGTCGAGGGAGACCTCGGTCGACTTGATCAGGGCGATCACCGGGGTGCCGGCGGTCAGCCGCAGTTCGTCGGCGGCGTCCGCGGTGATCGCGGCGGTCAGCTCCACGCCCCCCTCGACCGCGATCCGCACGCTGGCCATGGCCGGGCCCGCCGTGACCTCGGAGACCGTGCCGGGCAGCCGGTTGCGGATGCTGAGTCCGCTGACCGGTCCGGTGGCCAGTGCCACCTCGGTGGCCTTCACCAGGGCGTTCACCCGGCTACCGGTCTCCAGGCCGAGTTCGCGGACGGCTTCGGCGGTGACGGCCGCGGTGAGTTCACGGCCGCCGGAGACGTCGACCCGGACGGTGGCCATCACCGCGCCGGTGGTGATGCCGGCGACGGTGCCGGGGATGCGGTTGCGGATGCTCAGACTCATGGACGGGGCTTCCTGACGGTCGGGAGTCGTGGGCGGAGGGGGGTCAGCCGAGGGTCGCGGCGCGGACGCAGAGCACGTCCGGCAGGTGGGAGGCGAGCAGCGACCAGTGGTCGCCCTCGTCCGCGCTGCCGTAGACCTCGCCGTTGCGGTTGCCGAAGTACACCCCGGCGGGGTCGGCGTCGTCGGTGCACAGGGCGTCGCGCAGCACCACGCCGTAGTGGGGTTCGTCCGGGAGACCATCCGAGAGCGGCTCCCAGGTCCCGCCGGCGTCGCGGGTGCGGAAGACCCGGCAGCGGTTGTCGACGGGCAGCCGGGAGTAGTCGGCGTTGAGCGGGAAGAGGTAGGCGGTGCCGGCGGTGCGCGGGTGCGTGGCCAGGCCGAAGCCGAACACCGCGGGCAGGCCGCCGCCGACGTCCGTCCAGCTGCCGCCGTCGTCCTCGCTGCGGTAGACGCCGCCGTGGTTCTGCAGGTACAGCCGGCCGGGTTCGCCGGCGTCCCGGGCGACCTTGTGCACGCACTGCCCGAACTCCGGGTAGTGGTCGGGCAGGAACTCGGCGCGGATGCCGGTGTTGGACGGGGACCAGCTCGCCCCGCCGTCCTTCGTCCGGTAGACGCCGCCGGTGGAGACGGCGACGGTGACGGCCTGGGCGTCGCGCGGGTCGGTGAGCACGGTGTGCATGCCCTGGCCGCCGAAGCCGGCGTTCCACTCGGTGCGCTGCGGGTGGTCCCAGAGCGCGCGGACGAGTTCGAAGGTCTCGCCGCGGTCGGTGGAGCGGAACAGCGCTGCGGGCTGCGTCCCGGCGTACACGACGTCGGGCGCCTCCTCGCCGGCCGGCTGCAACTGCCAGACCCGTTCCAGCGAGGTGCCGGTGTCCTCGGGGAAGCGCACGGCGGGCCGGGTCGGCTCCTGCCAGGTCGCGCCGAGGTCGTCGGACCACCAGACGGACGGGCCCCAGTGGCTGGAGTCGGCGCCCGCCAGCAGCCGCACCCGGCCGCCGCGGCGGTCGACGGCGACCGAATAGACGGCGTTCATCGCGAAGTGGGGCCCGGTGAACTCCCACTTCTCGCGGTCGGAACTGCGGCCCAGGAACAGGCCCTTCTGCGTTCCGACGGCCAACAGCACCTCGGTCATGCGCACCACCCGGTGAACGATCGCGGGCCCCCGCGCCAGTCTCCTCCGGGCCCGGCACCGGCGCACGTCACCGCGCCGGTGCCGGGCACGCGTCCCGGCTACTCGCCGTCGCGCCAGGCCTCCAGCAGCCGCAGCCAGATCTCGCTCACCGTCGGATAGGCGGGCACCGCGTGCCAGAGCCGGGCGACCGGCACCTCGCCGACCACCGCGACCGTTGCGGCGTGCAGCAGTTCGGCGACGCCCGGCCCGACGAAGGTCGCGCCGACCAGCACCTCCCGGTCGAGGTCGACCACGATCCGGGCCCGGCCGGTGTACCCGTCGGCGTACAGCTTGGCGCCGGCCACCGCGCCGAGGTCGTGGTCGACGGCCCTGACGCGCAGCCCGGCCTCCTCGGCCGCGGCCAGGCTCAGCCCGACGGAGGCGGCCTCCGGCTCGGTGAACACCACCTGCGGCGCCCCGGCGGTGTCGGCGGTCGCGCTGTGCGCACCCCAGCGGCCGCCGTCGATCCGCTCGCCGCGGGCCCGGGCCGCGATCGCCGCCCCGGCGATCCGCGCCTGGTACTTGCCCTGGTGGGTCAGCAGCGCCCGGTGGTTGAGGTCGCCCGCCGCGTACAGCCAGCCGCCGGGCACCCCGGTCACCGTGCAGCTGTCGTCCGCCTCGGGCCAGGAGCCGGGCGTCAGACCGACGCTCTCCAGGCCCAGTTCGGCGGTGTTCGGCCGGCGGCCGGTGGCGAACAGCACCTCGTCCGCGACCACCGTGGAGCCGTCCGCGAGGTCGATCCGCACCTCGCCGTCCCGGTGCACCCCGGTGACCTCGGCCTGCCGGACCTCGACGCCCGCGGCGGACAGCCCGTCCGCGACCAGCTCCCCGGCGAACGGCTCCATCCGGCCGAGCAGCGGCCCGCGGGCCAGCAGCACGACCTCGCTGCCCAGGGACCGCCAGGCGGCGGCCATCTCGACCGCGACCACCCCGCCGCCGACCACCGCGAGCCGCGGCGGCACCTGCCGGGCCGAGGTCGCCTCCCGGCTGGTCCACGGCCGGGCCTCGGCGAGCCCCGGCAGGTCGGGCAGCGCGGGCAGGCTGCCGGTGCACAGCGCGACCGCGTGGCGGGCCGTCAGCACCCGTCCGCCGTCGACCTGCACCGCCCGCTCGCCGATCAGCCGGCCGTGGCCGCGGACGAGATCGATGCCGACCCCGTCCAGCCAGGCCACCTGGTCCTCGTCCTTCCAGTGGTCGGCGAAGGAGTCCCGGCGGGCCAGCACCGCCGCGGCGTCCAGTCCCGCGCCGACCGACACCCCGGCGACCGCCCGGGCGTGCGCGGCCGCCGCGCCCGGGCGCAGCAGCGCCTTGCTGGGCATGCACGCGTAGTACGAGCACTCGCCGCCGACCAGGCCGCCCTCCACCACGACCGTCCGCAGCCCGGCCGCAGCCGTCCGGTCGGCCACGTTCTCGCCGGTGGAGCCCCCGCCGACCACCACCACGTCGTACTCGTCCGCCGTCGTCACCCGTACCCCTCGCTCTCACCCGCCGCCGTCGGTCCCGGCCCATCCTGCCCCCTGCCCACCGCCCGGCCCGGACCAACGCGACCGCGGAGCGCTCGCAGCGGCGGGCGCCGGCAGCACCACGATCCCCGCAGCCCCGCCTGCTCCGCCTCTCAGCGGACGGCGGGGGTGTGCTGCTCCGCCTCCCGG
>NZ_JBEYFP010000374.1:0-5840 GCF_040634455.1 Kitasatospora sp. NPDC007106 | reverse complement strand
CCGAGCAGCAGGCCCCGGCGCCGCAGGACCCGATCGCGATCGTCCGCACCCGGGGTTACGTGACCATCCTGGTGCTGTCGGCGCTGCTCGGCGTGCCGATCTCGGCCGGCGCGTTCGGCTTCCTCGCCCTCGTCTCCGAACTGCAGTCGCTGGTCTTCGACGACCTGCCGAAGGGGCTCGGCTTCGACGGCACACCGGACTGGTGGGCCGTGCCGCCGCTCGCCGTGGCGGGCGTGCTGGTCGCGCTGACCATCCGTTACCTGCCGGGCGGCGGCGGCCACAAGCCGGCCGAGGGACTGAAGACCGGCGGCACGCCCTCCGTCGCGGCGGTGCCCGGGGTGGCGCTCGCCGCGATCGCCTCGCTCTCCCTCGGCGTGGTGCTCGGCCCGGAGGCCCCGCTGATCGCGCTCGGCGGCGGCATCGCGGTCGGGGCGATCAAACTGCTGAAGCGCGACGCCCCGCCCACCGCGGTGAGCGTGCTCGGCGCGGCCGGCAGCTTCGCGGCGATCAGCGAACTGCTCGGCTCGCCGCTGGTCGGCGCCTTCCTGCTGATGGAGGCCTCCGGGCTGGCCGGGCCGATGCTCGGGGTGGTGCTGGTGCCCGGGCTGCTCGCCGCCGGCATCGGCTCGCTGATCTTCACCGGCCTCGGCCACTGGACGGGGCTCGGCACCTACTCGCTGACGCTGCACCAGGTGCCGCCGGCCGACCGGCCCTCGCTCTCCGAGTTCGGCTGGGCGCTGCTGGTCGGTGCGGCCGCGGCGCTGCTCGGCGAGGGGATCCGCCGCTCCGCGCTACGGCTCCAGCCGGTGGTGGAGCGGCGGCGGCTGCCGCTCACCGTGCTGATGGGCGTGCTGGTCGGCGTGGTCGCCCTGGTGTACGCGGCGATCAGCGACAAGCCGATCTCCGACGTGCTCTACTCCGGCGAGAACACCATCGGACCGCT
Source organism: Kitasatospora sp. NPDC007106 (assembly GCF_040634455.1). Taxonomy (NCBI): domain Bacteria; kingdom Bacillati; phylum Actinomycetota; class Actinomycetes; order Kitasatosporales; family Streptomycetaceae; genus Kitasatospora; species Kitasatospora sp. NPDC007106. Next base: position 4,897 of record NZ_JBEYFP010000374.1, on the reverse strand, counting down.
GCTCGCCGACAACTCCTCCTACACGGCGGGCGTCCTGGTGCTGCTGGTGGTCTGCAAGGCGCTCGCGTACGCGCTGTCGCTCAGCGCCTTCCGCGGCGGTCCGGTCTTCCCCGCGGTGTTCCTCGGCGGGGCGGGCGGCATGGCCCTGGCCCACCTGCCCGGGGTGGACACCACCACCGCGTTCGCGATGGGCGTCGGGGCGATGAGCGTGGCGATGCTGAAACTGCCGATGACCTCCGTGTTGCTGGCCACCCTGCTGCTCGGCACGGAGAGCCTCACCGTGATGCCGCTGGTGATCGTCGCGGTGGTGGTCTCCTACGTGGGGACGCTGCGGCTGGCCCGGAGGACCGCCGCACCGGCACCCCCCGCCCCCGGGCCCGCCGCCTAGGAAGCGGTTTCGAAGGGCGCGCCGGTCCGCACCGTGGCCCGCATCCGGATCGCGCAGTTCTCCCCCGGCCTTCGGCCGGGAGGTGCCCCCACGCGCCCCCATGCGGTTCCCCGCGCCCCCATGAGGCATCCGTGTGCCTTCGAAGGCAGGCCCCGGGCGGGGCGCGGGGAACCCGGTGGAAGGCGTCAGGCCGCGGCGCGCTCCGCGGCGGCCAGGCGGACGCAGACGGCGACGCCCTCCATCGCGGAGCGCACCTCGTCCACCGACGGGAAGGACGGGGCCAGCCGGATCTGGCTGTCGCGCGGGTCGTTGCCGCCGGGGAAGGCCGCACCCGCCGGGGTCAGCGCGATGCCGGCCTCCTTGGCGAGGCGTACGACCTCGGAGGCGCAGCCCTCCGGGACCTCCAGGCTGACGAAGTAGCCGCCGAGCGGCCGCGTCCAGGTGGCGATGCCGAGCGGGCCGAGCTCGCGCTCCAGCACCTCGTACACGGCGGCGAAGCGGGGCTCCAGCAGCTCCCGGTGGCGCTCCATGTGGGTCTCCACCGCGGCGGCGTCGGTGAAGAAGCGGGCGTGCCGCAGCTGGTTCACCTTGTCCGGGCCGATGGTCTGGGCGGCGGCGAGCCGGGCGTACCAGGCCATGTTGGCGGGCGAGGAGCCGAGGAAGGCCACGCCCGCACCGGCCGCGGTGATCTTGGAGGTGGAGGCGAAGACGAACGCCCGGTCCGGGTGGCCGGCCTCCTCGCAGGCGGCCAGCACCGGCAGCAGCGGGGTGCGGTCGTCCGTCAGGTGGTGCACCGCGTAGGCGTTGTCCCAGAACAGCCGGAAGTCGGGCGCGGCGGTCGGCATCGCGGCCAGCCGGCGGACGGTCTCGTCGCTGTAGCTCTCGCCGCTGGGGTTGCTGTACTTGGGCACGCACCACATGCCCTTGATCCGCGGGTCGGCCGCGACGAGCTCCTCGACCACGTCCATGTCCGGGCCCTCGCCGGTCAGCGGGACGGGCACCATGGTGATGCCGAAGCGGTCGCAGATCGTGAAGTGCCGGTCGTAGCCGGGCACCGGGCACAGGAAGCGGACCTCGTCCTCGTCCGCCCAGCGCTGCTTGGCGCCCGGCAGGACGGCGAGCATGGCGTGCGCGACCACGTCGTGCATCACCGTGAGGCTGGCGTTGCCGCAGGCGAACAGCTGGTCGGCGGGGACGTCGAGCAGCCCGGCGAAGACCGCGCGGAGCTCGGCCAGGCCCTGCAGACCGCCGTAGTTGCGGCAGTCGGTGCCGTCCGCGGCGCGCACGTCGCCCGGCTGCAGGATCGTCAGCAGCGCGTCCGAGAGGTCGAGCTGCTCCGGCGAGGGCTTGCCGCGGGTGAGGTCGAGGCTGAGGCCGCGGGTGCGGAGCTGCTCGTAGGCGGCCCGGGCGGCGGCGAGTTCCGCCCCCTGCTCCGGACCGGCCGACGTGGTGGTGGACGGCTGTGACACGAGGTTTCCCTCCGGTGTGGGTGCGGTTCTACCGGCGCTGCCGGGGCACTGCTGCGCCGACAATCTACCAATCCGCGGGGGCCGCCCGGTCGGCCGCCGCGGGTCCGGGCAGCCGCGCGGTGACCCGCTTGGCGCCCAGCAGGACGCGGTAGCGCTCCCGGGCGGCGAAGTCGGCGAGGGTCCACAGCGCGGGACGGCCGACCTCGGCGCACAGGTGGAGCACGGTCTCCCCGCCGGCGTGCACGCCGACGTGCGCGCCCCAGGGATCCTCGTCCCGGCCGAAGAAGAGCAGGTCGAGCGCGTTCGGCTCGGCCACCCGGACGGTGCTCGCGGTGTCCTCCCACAGCTCGCTGGAGCGCAGCGCGGGCACCAGCAGCCCGGACCGTGCGAGCATGGCCCGGGCGAACAGCTGGCAGTTGGCACCGTGTTCGAGGCCGGGGCGCTCGGCGACCGCGCGCGAGCCGGGGAAGCGCGCCCCGGCGTACGGCACCTGCCAGAAGCCGGCGGGCAACTGCCCGACGAAGTCGGCGACGGTCACCGGCGGCCCCGCAGCCAGTCGGCGAAGGCCTGCAGGGCCGGCTCCGGGTTGCTGCGGCCGACGCCGATCCGGAAGCGGTCGGCGGGGGTGTCGGTGAGCTCGGAGCGGTAGATGCCGGACGGCAGCAGCAGCACGCCGGCCTCCTCGACCAGCCGGGTGCAGAACGCCTCGACGCCGTCCGCGCCGAGGTAGCGCGGGTAGGCGACGCAGCCGCCGTCGGGGGCGCGCCACTCGAAGAGGTCCGGGAACTCGGCGAAGAAGGCGTCGAAGAGCGGCAGGTTGGCGGCGATGATGCCGCGGTTGCGCTGCAGGATGCCGGCCCGGCCCTTGATCGCGATCCGGGCGAGGACCTCGCTGGGGGCGGCGTTGCAGATGGTGGTGTAGTGCTTGGCCCGCTCCAGGCGGCTGCGCACCGCGCGGTCACGGCAGGCGATCCAGCCGATCCGCAGGCCGGGCAGGCCGAGCGACTTGGAGGTGACGTTGAGCGAGAGGGCGCTCGGCGCGAGGTCGGCGGCCTGCGGCAGGATCCGGGCCGGGTCGCGCTCCAGGCCGCGGTAGACCTCGTCGCTGAACAGGTGGATCCCGCGCTCCTCGCAGAGCGCGGCGAGCGCGGTGAACTCGGCCCGGTCGATCACCTTGCCGGTCGGGTTGTGCGGGAAGTTCACCGACACCACCTTGGTGGTGGGGCGCAGCGCGGCGGTGACGGCGTCGAGGTCGAGCGCCCAGTCCTGCTTCTCGTCCAGGGCGACCCCGGTGACCTCGCAGAGGGCGAGCGGGACGGTCTCGGCGGACTGGTAGTTGGGGGTGACGACCACGGCGTGGTCGCCGCGGTCGAGCAGCGCCTGCATGGCGATGTACAGGCCCTCCTCGGCGCCGGCGAAGCAGACCACGTCGTCGGCGCCAACGGTCTCGTACATCCCGGCGATCGCCTCGCGCAGTCCGGGGTCGCCGAAGGTCTCGGTGTAGCCGAGGGCGAGCTCCTCCCAGGCCCGGCGGTCGTCGGCGTCGGCGAGGCCGAGGAGTTCGGCCATCGTCATGGTCTGCGCGTCGGAGGCGGTGAGGTGGTGGCGGGCGGTGAACTCCCAGCGGGAGAAGTAGGTCTCCAGGCGGAAGTCGGGCAGGCGGGTCATCGGGGGCTCCGGGGGTCTTTGAGGTCGGCGAGCAGCGCGTAGACGGTGGAGCGCGAGGCCTTGAGGGCGGTGGCGACGACGGGGACGGCACGGCGGACGGAGAACACGCCGGCCCGGTCGAGGTCGGCGAGCACCTCCATGCGCTCGGCGCGGCCGAAGCGTTCGACCGCGCGGCCGCGTTCGCGGACGTGGGTGCCGACGATCTCCTGGATGCGTTCCGTCCAGTCCTGTTCGAACAGTGCCTCGGGCCGTTCCACGGTCGGGGCGGCGAACCGGCTGAGCACGGCGGCGGCCTGGTCGAGCGGGGTGCGGTCGAGGTTGACGCAGAGCACCGCGGACGGGCGGCCGTCCTCGGCGCGGAGCACCGCGCTCACCGAGGAGAGCCGCCGACCGTCGGCGAGCAGCTTCTCGTAGGGGCCGAAGACGTCCTGGGCGGCGGGCTCCAGCCGGTCCAGTTCGCCGAGCAGCGAGGGGTCGCCGGGGGCCCGGCCGGCGTGCGGGTTCCAGATGGCGAGCACCCGGTCCCGTTCGGCGTCGTGCAGCACGACCTCGGCGTAGGGGCCGAGCAGCAGGGCCACGGCCTGGCACACCGGGCCCCAGAGCCGGACCCGCGGGTCGGTTTCGCGCGTCTCCATGCTCTGGACTATACGTCCGATCTGGACAGAAATTCCAGACGCAATGCCGGGACGGACGGATTCAGGTCCTGTGGGCGACCGCGAGGACCGCCATGTCGTCGTCCCGCGGGCCGCCCGTCCACCGCCGGACGTCCAGCACCAGCGCGTCGATCAGCCCCTGCGGCCGGTCGAACGGACCGAGCGGCGCCAGCCGCGCCGCCGGGTCGTAGAACTCCCCCGCGCCGTCCCGGGCCTCCGTCACCCCGTCGGTGACCAGCAGCAGGGTGTCGCCCGGCGCGAACGGCCAGGCGTCCGGCGCGGACCGCGGCACCCCCAGGCCGCCCATGCCGAGCGGCAGACCGGGGTCGCGCGCCGCCAGCAGATCGACGGCCCCGCCGTCCGCGGGCAGCCGGTACGGCCCGGGGTGACCGCAGTTCAACAGCCGCAGGCCGCCGTCCACCCCGTCGACCTCGCCCAGCAGCGCGGTGACGAAGCCCTCCGTCCGGACCTCCTCGTCGCTCCCCGCACTCTCCCGGGCCAGCGAGTGCTCCAGGGCGTCGGCCAGCGCCTGCAGGTCCGGCGCCCGGTCGGCGTTCTCCCGGAAGGCCCCCAGCAGGACCGACACCGCGGCCACCGCCCGCAGCCCCTTGCCCCGCACGTCCGCGATCAGCAGCCGCACCCCGAACGGGGACTCCTGGACGGCATAGGCGTCCCCGCCGATCAGCGCCTCCGTCTGCGCCGCCCGGTAGCAGGCCGCC
>NZ_JBEYFP010000373.1:0-5848 GCF_040634455.1 Kitasatospora sp. NPDC007106 | reverse complement strand
GGCCCGGCCGCCGGCCGGGCCCCTCGGCGTGCGGATCCGCCCGGCCCGTCAGGCGCGCGGCGGCAGCGGCGGGCGCCGCAGGTCAGGCCGGGGCGTGTCCCCCGGCGGCGGCACCGCCGCGTGCTGCTCCGCCAGCAGTTCCATGGCGAGTTCCACCGCGGCCGCCAGGTCGGTGTGCTCCCCGCGGGCCCAGCTGTGCGGGGTGCGCAGCACCTCCACGTCCGGTTCGACGCCGCGGTTCTCCACGGACCAGCCGATGCCCTCGGTGAACCAGGACGCGTTCTTGGGCACCGAGATCTGGGTGCCGTCGCCGAGCACGTGCCGGCCGGTCATCCCGACCACGCCGCCCCAGGTGCGGGTGCCGACCACCGGGCCGAGTCCGAGCAGCTTGATGGCGGCGATGATCACGTCGCCGTCCGAGCTGGTGGCGTGGTCGGCGAGGGCGACCAGCGGGCCGCGCGGCGCGTCCCTGGGCCAGCGCACCGGGTGCCGTCCGCGGGTGAAGTCCCAGGCCAGCACCCTGCGGTTGAGCTTCTCCAGGACCAGTTCGGAGACGTTGCCGCCGGCGTTGCCGCGGACGTCCAGGATCACGGCGGGCTTGGCCAGTTCGCTGCGCAGGTCGCGGTTGAACTGGGCCCAGCCGGAGCCGCCGAGGTCCGGGATGTGCAGGTAGCCGCACCGGCCGTCGCTGAACTCGCGGACCAGCTTGCGGCGTTTGCCGACCCAGTCCTGGTAGCGGATCGGCCGTTCGTCGGTGAGCGGGGTGACGGCGATCCGCCGGATCCGTCCGGAGTCCTTGCAGCGCAGGGTGAGTTCGACGGTGGTGCCGCCGGTGCCGGCCAGCAGCGGGGCCGGGCCGCGGACCGGGTCCGGCGGGCGGCCGTCGACGGCGATCAGCTCGTCGCCGTCCTGGAGGCCGAAGCCGGCCAGCGGTGCCCGGGCCCGCGGGTCGGAGGACTCCCCGGGCAGGATCCGGTCGACCAGCCAGCGGCCGTCCGGGTCGCGGTGCGCGTTGGCGCCGAGCAGGCCGAGCGGCTGCTGGAGCAGCTGCGGGCCCTCGCCGCGGCGCGAGGGCGTGACGTAGGCGTGCGAGGTGCCGAGTTCGCCGAGCAGCTCGCGCAGCAGGTCGGCGAAGTCGTCGGGGCCGGCGATCCGCTCCAGCAGCGGCTCGTACTGGGCGACCAGCTCGGGCCAGTCCAGGCCGCACATGTCCTCGTCCCAGAACTGGTCGCGGACGATCCGGGCGGCCTCGTGGTACGCCTGCCGCCACTCCGCGGCGGGGTGCACGATGTGGGTGATCCGCCGCAGGTCGACGGTGATCGGGGAGCCGAGCGGCAGCGGGTGCAGCTTGAGCGCGCCGGCGGAGTACACCAGCACGGAGCCGCCGTCGCCGGAGACCGAGAAGCCGTCCAGCTGGTCGGCGACGGTCGAGCGGCTGCCGTGGGCGAGGTCGAAGTACTCCAGCGAGGGCTTGCCGGAGGTGTCGGTGGGGCTGGCGAAGGTCTGGCCGAGGGCGCCGGAGATCGGCCAGCGCAGCCAGAGCACCCCGCCGCGGACGGGCGCGGTCGCCGAGTACTTGGACGCGGTGACCGGGAAGGGCACCAGCCGCTTGGTGAGGCCGTCCTGGTCGACGGTGACGGTGCCGTCGCCGGTGGCCTCGTCCGGGTCCAGCCCGACCGCGGGACGGCCCTCCACCGGGGCGGCGAACGGGGACGGGGTGCCCGCGGAGAGCGGGACGAGGTACGGGCGGCAGCCGAGCGGGAAGGACATGTCGCCGGTGTGCACGTCGTGCACCGGGTCGAAGCCGCGCCAGGACAGGAAGACCAGGAAGCGGCCGTCCCGGGTGAAGACGGGGTGCTCGTCCTCGAACCGGCCGCCGGTGACGTCCACGATCCGCTCCGCGGCGTCCACCCGGGTCAGCCGGATCGCCCGCAGCGACCGTCCGGCGACCGGCTGCGACCAGGTGAGCCACTGCGAGTCGGGGGAGAAGGCGGGGCTGCTGACCGGCCCGTACTGCGAGGACGCCACCTCGCGGACCTCGCCGTCCTCGGTGGCGACCAGCAGCAGCCGCCCGTCGGAGGCGGCCACCGCCAGATGGCGCCCGTCGGGGGCGGCGGACAGCTCCTGGACGTGCCCGATCCGGCCCGCGGCGATCCGGCGGGACGGGCCGCCGTCGCCGCCTCGCGAGGGCAGCGGGGCGATCTCCACGGCGTCCTCGCCCTCCGCGTCGGTGACCCAGGCGACGTGGCCGCCGAACGCCGGCAGCACCGGCAGCCGGGAGCGCACCCCCGGGGTGTCGGCGAGCACCCGGGCCGGGCCCTCGCGGTGGGTGAGCCAGTACAGGCTGCCGCGGACGTTGACCACCCCGGCCCGGCCGGTCGGGTCGCAGACCAGGTCCTTCACGTTCAGCGCCGCCGACACCTGGTAGGGGCGCCGGCCGGCCCGGGAGCCGCCGAGCGGCACCTCCAGGCGGCGCGGGGCGGGGGAGTCCAGGCCGTCCAGCAGCCAGAGGTCGCCGGCGTGCTGGTAGACGATCCGGGTGCCGTCGGAGGCCGCCTCGCGGGCGTAGTAGGAGGCGTGGTCGGTGTGCCGGCGCAGGTCGGAACCGTCGGGGCGGCAGGAGTACAGGTTGCCGACGCCCTCGTGGTCGGAGAGGAAGGCGATCCGCGGGTCGTCCGGTTCGCCGACCGGCATCGGTGAGGCGAGGTGCCCGGTGTGGCCGGGCAGCAACTCGCCGTGGTCGAGCCAGAGCCGGCCGGTGGCGCCGCCGCGGTAGCGCTTCCAGGAGGCCGGGCCGTGCGGGGCGGCCGAGGTCAGCAGCACGGTGTGCTCCAGCCCGACCTGGGCGTCGTTGACCGGCCCCCAGGGCATCCGGCGGCCGGGCGCGCCGTCCGGCGGCAGCGCGTACGCCCAGGTGTAGTGGGCGAACGGCTCGTGGTACGAGGTCACGGCGAGGACCTGGCTGTTGGGCAGCCAGCCGCGGACCCGGGTGTCGTGGCTGCCCCAGAAGGTGAGTCGGACGGCCTCGCCGCCGTCCACCGGGGCCGTCCACACCTCGGGGGTGAGCGCCTGCCAGCTGGTCCAGGCGGCGGTGCGGCCGTCGGGGGAGAGCCGGGGGTTGCTGACCCGGACGCGGTCGCAGCTCACCCGCCAGGCGCGTCCGACGGTGCCGTCCGGGTGCAGCGGCGCCACCCACACGTCGTCCTCCGCGGTGAAGGCGAGCAGATCACCGCGAATGTGGGGGTACCTGAGATATCCGGACACTTCTCCATGGTTCGGCGGCCTCGGGGGCCGCGCAACCCGCCGCCCTACTCGGCCTGCGACGGCGGGCCCTGACGGTGCGCCGACTCCATTGACAGGGCCGCGGGAATTCCGCTTCAGTGGTCTAGTCCAAGTGTGGTCCAGTCCAATGCGGCGTCCCCTGCCGCGGCTGCCGCACGCCCGGCCGGCCCCCACCGCGCCCGGACACCCCCATGTCTCACGGCTGTCCCACGGCAGGAGCATCCCCCACATGCGCGCTACCCCGAGACCCTCCCACGCCGCACCGCCCGGCCGCCGCGTGCTCGCCGCGGCCACCGCCTGGACGGTCGCCGCGGCCGGTGCCGTCGCGCTGACCGTCGGCCTCGCCAACTCCGCCAGCGCCGGCGAGTTCCTGGCCAACGGCGGCTTCGAGAGCGGTTCGCTGGCCCCGTTCAGCTGCACCGGCGGCACCGGCAGCGTCGTCACCGGCCAGTCCCACACCGGCAGTTACGCCCTCGCCGGGGCCGCCTCGGCGAGCGACAACGCCCAGTGCACGCAGACCGTCGCGGTCGCCCCCAACACCGCCTACACGCTCTCCGCCTGGGTCAAGGGCGCCTACGTGTACCTCGGCGTCGACGGCGGCGCCTCCACCTGGACGCCGGGCACCGGCGGCGCCTACCAGAAGCTGACCGTCAGCTTCACCACCGGCGCGAGCCAGACCAGCGCCACCGTCTTCACCCACGGCTGGTACGGCCAGGGCACCTACTGGGCCGACGACATCTCGCTGGACGGCCCGGGCGCGCCCTCGCAGCCGCCGACCTCCCAGCCGCCGACCAGCCAGCCCCCCACGTCGCAGCCGCCCACCTCGCAGCCGCCGACCAGCCAGCCCCCGACCTCGCAGCCGCCGACCACCCAGCCGCCCGGCGGCGGGCTGCCCGCGCACGCGCTGGTCGGCTACCTGCACGCGAGCTTCGCCAACGGCGCCGGCTACACCCGGATGGCCGACGTCCCGGCCTCCTGGGACGTCATCAACCTGTCCTTCGGCGAGCCCACCTCGGTGACCTCCGGCGACATCCGCTTCAACCGCTGCCCGGCCACCGAGTGCCCGACCGTCGAGTCCGACGCCGACTTCAAGGCGGCCATCGCCGCCAAGCGCGCCCAGGGCAAGAAGGTGCTGATCTCGATCGGCGGCCAGAACGGCCAGGTCCAGCTCACCACCACCGCCGCCCGCGACGCCTTCGTCTCCTCGGTCTCCGCGATCATCGACAAGTGGGGGCTGGACGGCCTCGACATCGACTTCGAGGGCCACTCGCTCTCCCTCAACACCGGCGACACCGACTTCAAGAACCCCACCACCCCGGTGGTGGTCAACCTGATCTCGGCGCTGAAGACGCTCAAGGCCAAGTACGGCTCCGGCTTCGTGCTGACCATGGCCCCGGAGACCTTCTTCGTCCAACTCGGCTACCAGTACTACGGCTCCGGCCCCTGGGGCGGCCAGGACCCGCGGGCCGGCGCCTACCTGCCGGTCATCCACGCGATGCGCAACGACCTGACCCTGCTGCACGTCCAGGACTACAACTCCGGCTCCATCATGGGCCTGGACAACCAGTACCACTCCATGGGCGGCGCGGACTTCCACGTCGCGATGACCGACATGCTGCTCAAGGGCTTCCCGGTGGCCGGCAACACGGCGAACGGGTTCCCGCCGCTGGCCGCCTCGCAGGTCGCCATCGGCATGCCCGCCACCACCAACGCAGGCAACGGCTACGTCGCCCCGGCCGAGGTCGACAAGGCCCTCGACTGCCTCACCAAGACGGTCAACTGCGGCAGCTACGTCCCGCGCAGCGGGGCGCAGCCGAACCTGCGCGGCCTGATGACCTGGTCGATCAACTGGGACCGCTTCGGCGGGCAGGAGTTCTCCAAGAACTTCGACGCCTACTTCGGCTGACCCGCACCCACCGGGCCCCGGGCGGACCTCCCGCCCGGGGCCCGGTGTCGTTGACGCCCCCGCGGCGGCGGCCGATCATGGGGGCAGCCCGACCACCAGCAGGGAGAGCCCATGACCGGCCCGCTCGTCCTCGGCCTCGATGCCGGCGGCACCGGCAGCCGGGCGGTCGTCGCCGACCTGCACGGCCGGGTCCTCGGCCGGGCCCGCGGCGAGGGCGCCAATCCGGTCGCGCACGGCCGGGCCGCCGCCGCCCGGGCGGTCGGCGCCACCGTGCGGGCCGCACTCGCCGGCCTGGACCCCTCCGAGGTCGCGGCCGGCGTGGTCGGCCTGGCCGGTGCCCTGGTCGCCGAACCCGGACTCGACGGGCTCTGGCCCGAGGTCGGACTCTCCGTCACCCCCCGCACCACCAGCGACCTCGCGCTCGCCTACACCGCCGGCACCGGCAGTCCGGACGGCACCGTGCTGATCGGCGGCACCGGCGCGGTCGCCGCCGAGGTGCGCGACCACACGCCCGTCCGGCTCGCCGACGGCCACGGCTGGCTGCTCGGCGACCTCGGCTCCGGCCAGTGGCTCGGCCGGGAGGCCGTCCGCCTCGCGCTCGCCGCCGTCGACGCCGGCCGGCCGCTCACCGGCACCGCGGCGGCCGCCGCCCCGGGACCC
>NZ_JBEYFP010000372.1:0-5851 GCF_040634455.1 Kitasatospora sp. NPDC007106 | reverse complement strand
CACCGGCACGACCGTCGCCCTCTGGGAGTTCGACGGCTACAGCTCCACCAACCTGCGCACCTACGACAGCCAGTACGGCCTGACCGGCCCGGCCGCCCCGGCGCCGGCCCCGGCGCAGCCCTCCTGGTCCTCCCCCGCGCCCGGCGCGCCGACCAGCAACCCGTACCACAAGACCAACCACAGCTACGCGGCCGGCTTCCACACCGGTGTGGACTTCGCCGTCCGCCCGGGCACCCCGCTGGTCTCGGTGGGCGACGCCACCGTGGTGTCGGCCGGATGGGCCGGCGCGTACGGCAACCAGGTCGTGCTGAAGCTGTCGGACGGCCACTTCGCCCAGTACGCGCACATGTCGAAGCTCGGCGTGCACGCGGGCCAGAAGGTGCACGCCGGTGACCGGGTCGGCCTGTCCGGCAACACCGGCAACTCGACCGGCCCGCACCTGCACTTCGAGATCCGCACCGCGAACCAGTACGGCGCGGTGATCGACCCGATCAAGTACCTCTCGGCGCACGGCGCGACGAACTTCTGATCGCACCCCTCGCGGGAGGACCGGCCGCCGGGGCCGCCGTCAGGAGGCGGCCGCCCCGGCGGCCGCCGTTTCGTCGGCCGAGATGCCGGACGCTATCTCCAGGGCGAGTTCGACGGCCGCCGCCATCGCCTCCGGGAGGGTGGCCGGCGGGGCCTCGGCGCAGGCCTCGGCGTGCTCGCCGGGCTCGCCGTGGTCCTGCTTGAGCAGGAAGAACGCCGAGTTGATCGAGAAGAGCGCCACGGTGGCGCGCAGCCGCTCCCGGAAGGTCGCGCCCGGGCCCTGGATGAGCCCGATCATCGCCAGCATCCGGTCCTTGAACTCGGAGCCGGCCGCGGAGTCCCGCAGGGCGGGCTGGTTCTCGTGGAAGAAGCGGAGCAGCGGAGCGCGGTCGGCCATGCCGGCGGCGAAGCGCCGGACCAGCTCGTCGCGGACCTCCGGCGACCAGGGCCGGTCGCGGCCCCAGGCGATCGCCTCGTCTATCGGCGCGGCCATGGACTCGACGATGCCGTGGACGATGTCGTCCTTGGTCTTGAAGTGGTAGTACAGCGCGGCCTTGGTGACGCCGAGGCGGTCGGCGATCTCGCGCAGCGAGGTCTTCTCGTACCCCTGTGAGGCGAAGAGTTCCAGGGCCACCTCGATGATGCGCGCTCGGGTGTCGCTGCGGGGGCTCTGGGTCGTACTCATCGCTGGGTGGCCTGCCTCGTGGCTGCGGTGGGTGGCGGTGGCGCTCCGGCTCCGGCGCGCCTCCAGGGTCCATTCTCCCTGTCCGGGGGCGGTCCGCCGAAACCGGCTTGACGTCCGGCTGGGGGACAACTTACCGTGCGACCCGACCGATAACTAGCCGGTCGACAAGTAAGTAAGCCGCGGACCACGCGGCCGAGCCGCTCCCGGGGAGATTCTCGATGTCACACCAGCAGGTAGAAAAAGCTGCGGACGGCCCCGCAGCCGACGCCGCGGGGGCGGTCGACGCCCTCCCCCGCTCGCCGCGCGAGATCCGGCTGGTGATGATCGGCCTCGTCGTCGCGATGCTGCTCGCCATGCTCGACAACCTGATCGTCGGCACCGCGATGCCGACCATCGTCGGTGAGCTCGGCGGCGCCGAGCACCTGTCGTGGGTGGTCACCGCCTACACGCTGGCGACCGCGGCCTCGACCCCCGTCTGGGGCAAGCTCGGCGACATGTTCGGCCGCAAGGGCACCTTCGTCCTGTCGATCGCGATCTTCCTGGCGGGTTCGGCGCTCTCCGGCCTGTCCGGCTCGATGGGCCAGCTGATCGCCTTCCGCGCCGTGCAGGGCCTCGGCGCCGGCGGTCTGATGGTCGGCGTGATGTCGATCATGGGTGCGCTCGTCCCGCCGCGCGACCGCGGCAAGTACCAGGGCATGTTCGCCGCGGTGATGGCGCTCGCCACCATCGGCGGCCCCCTGATCGGCGGCTTCATCACCGACCACCTGAGCTGGCGCTGGACGTTCTACATCAACCTGCCGCTCGGCGTGCTCGCGCTGGCCTTCATCGTGATCACCCTGAAGCTGCCCACCGTCCGCTCCACCGCCCGGATCGACTACCTGGGCGCGCTGCTGCTGACCGTCGGCATCACCTCGCTCGTCCTGGTCACCACCTGGGGCGGCTCGGAGTACGCCTGGGGCTCCAAGCAGATCCTGGGCCTCGGCGCGCTCGGCGTCGCCTCGCTGATCGGCTTCTGCTACGTGGAGCAGCGGGTCGAGGAGCCGATGCTGCCGCTGACGCTCTTCAAAAACCGCAACTTCGCCCTGGTCTCGGTGATCGGCTTCATCGTCGGTTTCGCGATGTTCGGCGCGGTGACCTTCCTGCCGCTCTACCAGCAGACGGTGCAGGGCGCCTCGGCGACCAACTCCGGCCTGCTGCTGATGCCGATGATGTTCGGCATGCTGGTGATCTCGCTGGTGGTCGGCCAGGCCATCACCAAGACCGGCAAGTACCGGATCTACCCGATCATCGGCACCGCGGTGATGGCGGGCGGCTCGCTGCTGCTCTCCACCCTCGGCACCGAGACCAGCCGGTTCACCTCGGCCTGCTGGATGGTCGTGCTGGGCGCCGGCATGGGCTTCCTGATGCAGGTGACCATGCTGGTCGCGCAGAACAGCGTCGAGCTCAAGGACATGGGCGTGGCCTCCTCCACCGCCACGCTGTTCCGCACCATCGGCGGTTCGATCGGTGTGGCGCTCTTCGGTGCGCTCTTCACCCACCAGGTCACCGCGACCATGAAGGAGCGGCTCGGCGGCGCCGGCGGCGCGAAGAGCGCCAACCTCGGCCAGATGGGCCCCGAGGCGCTGCGCAAGCTGCCCGCGCCCGTCCAGGACGCCTACCACCACGCCGTCGCCAACGGCATGCACACGGTGTTCCTCTGGGGTGCCGTGATCAGCCTGGTCGCGGTCGCCGCGGCGGTCTTCCTGCGCGAGGTGCCGCTGCGCAGCGGCGCGGCGCAGAAGCCGGAGACGCAGCTCGAAGCGGTCTGATCCCCGCACGACGACGGGGCCCGCCCGGCACGTGCCGGGCGGGCCCCGTCCGTTGTTCCGGGCCGGTCAGCCCGGCAGCCGGTAGACGCCCTGGGCCACCGGCTCGACCAGGCCGTCGGCGACCAGGCCGTCCAGGGCCCGGGCCCGCTGCACGGCGTCCGGCCAGACGGCGTCCAGCCGGGCCTGCGGCACCTCGCCGTGCGCCTCGCGCAGCACGGCCAGCAGCTTGCCGCGGACCTGGCGGTCGGTGCCCTCGTAGGTCTGCCCGCGGCGGGCCGGGCCCTCGTAGGGCGGGCGGCCGGCCTTCTGCCAGGCGCAGTCGGCGAACAGCGGGCAGTCGGCGCACTCGGGTCCGCGCGCGGTGCAGACCAGCGCGCCGAGCTCCATCACGGCGACCGCCCAGGTCGCCGCCCGGTCGTCACCCTCGGGCAGGTACGCGGCGGCGGTGCGGCGCTCGGCGGCGGTGGTCGCCTGCGCCGGGTACTCCACACCGGTCACCGCCCGGGCGAACACCCGGCGGACGTTGGTGTCCAGCACCACGTGGCGCTGGCGGAAGGCGAAGGAGGCGACGGCGGCCGCGGTGTACTCGCCGACGCCGGGCAGCGCCAGCAGCGCCGCGTGGTCCTCCGGCACCTGCCCGCCGTGCTGCTCGGTGATGGCCACCGCGGCGCCGTGCAGCCGCAGCGCGCGCCGCGGGTAGCCGAGCCGGCCCCACATCCGGACGGCCTCGCCGGGGGCGTCGGCGGCCAGCCGGGCCGGGGTGGGCCAGCGCTCCATCCAGGCCGCGTAGGCGGGCAGCACCCGCTTCACCGGGGTCTGCTGGAGCATGAACTCGCTGACCATCACCGCCCAGGGCGTGGCGGTCGGGTCCCGCCAGGGCAGGTCGCGGGCGTTGGCCTCGTACCAGCCGATGACGGCGGAGTGCAGCCGGGAGGGAGTGGCATTGATGGCAACCATGGCACTGCCGATCCTCCCACGCCGCCGGCGGCGGCCCGACCGGATCGCGTGGACCGCCGGGGCTGCCGGGCCGCCCGGGCTCAGAGGCCGAGGTCGTCCAGTTCCTTGAGCAGCGCGGCCCGCGGGCTCTTTGGCAGCGTGCCGGGCGCGGCCGCGCCCCGGGTGGCCACGGTGCCGGCGGGCCCTGGCCGGGTGTCCGCCGCCGGCCCGGCGTCGGTGGCACCGGCGCGGACCGTCCGGGCGCCGCGGTCGCGCAGCAGCCAGGCGCCGAACAGGCCGCCGACCAGTCCGCCGAGGTGCCCCAGCCAGCTCACGCCCGGGGTGCCCGGCACCGCGGTGGTGAGGATGTAGGCGAACGAGGCTGCCATCACCAGGCCGACCAGGCTGTCGATGAGGTTCCGGTCGATCACGCCGCGCAGCACCACGTAGCCGAAGTAGCCGTAGATCAGGCCGCTCGCACCGACCGTCACCATCTGCTCGCTCTCGAAGAGCCAGACGGCGGCCCCGCTGGTGAGCGCCACCAGCAGGGTCAGGCCGAGGAACTTCTTCACCCCGCGGTAGGCGGCGAGGAAGCCGAAGACGAACAGCGGGCCCGAATTGCTCTCCACGTGCTGCCAGTTCACGTGCAGCAGCGGGGCTGCGAGGACGTCCGGGAGCCGCTCGGGCCGGTGCGAGCGGATGCCGAAGTCGAGGGTGAGCGCGTAGTCGCCGAGCCAGTTGGCCAGTTGCAGGGCCCACACCGTGCAGAGGAAGGCGAACATCACGAAGAACGCCCGACGCGCCTCGGCGACGGTTCGGGCCGGGTCGGATTCGGTGCGCTGCACGGTCGCCATGACGCGACTATAGGGGGCGGCCAAGGGCCGGGACAGGCCCCCGGAACGGCCGGAAAGGCCCTCGCCCGTCCGGAGCAAATGGCGGATCATGTGAAGGAAGTGATCCCCGTACAGTGTTGATGCATCAACGGGTGCACACAGTCTCGTAGAGTTTGCGCGTGCCCTCTCTGCGTCAACCCGTGGGACCGTTGCCCGCCTCGATCTACTGGCGACGGCGTCTTGTCGTGCTCGTCGCGCTGGCCGTCGTCGCGGCGCTGGTGATCTGGCTCCTCACCGGATCGGGCGACGGCGGCGGCCAGGGGCAGAAGAAGACCTCGCAGGCCGCCCCGGTCCAGTCGATCACGCCCGGCGCCAGCCCCTCCGGCTCGGCCATCACCTCGCGCCCCGGCGGTACGGGCGGCGGCGCCGCGGCGGCCGGTGGCACCGGCGCCTCCGGCGGGGACGTCAGCCTCTCCACCGGCGGTACGGGCAGCGGTAGTTCGGACGGCACCGGCAGCACCGCGGGCGGCACGGACGGCTCCGCGGCGGGCGGCACCGGCAGCGGCGGCGGCACGGGCGGCGGCCAGCCGCCGACCAACACCCCCGACGTGATGGCCCTGCCGGCCTGCGCGGCCTCCCAGGTCTCGCTGGAGCTGGCGAGCGGCCTCAACTCGTACACCGTCAAGGTCAAGCCGCGGTTCTCGCTGACCGTCCGCAACACCTCGGGCACCGGCTGCCGGGTGGACCTCGGCCGCACGGCGTCGACGCTGACCGTCACCGCCAGCAGCGGCGAGCGGGTCTGGTCCTCGGGCGACTGCCCGGCGAACCGGCAGGCCACCTGGGTGCAGCTGGCCGCCGGGGCCGGGCTGACCGAGAACTTCACCTGGAGCCGCAACCGCAGCAAGCCGCAGTGCGCCTCCGCCGACGGCACGTCGGCCGGCGCCGGCAACTACCTCGTCCAGGCGGACCTGGCCGGCCCGGCCGGCGGCCCGGTCTCGGCCCGGACCTCCATCCGCCTGGAGGACTGAACCACCGGTACCGCAACGGCCCGTCCCCGACAC
>NZ_JBEYFP010000371.1:0-5881 GCF_040634455.1 Kitasatospora sp. NPDC007106 | reverse complement strand
CGCAGCGGCACGGCCGCGGGGGCCACCCCCAGGCCGGTCAGGCGGCCGGCCCAGAACGCGGCGTCGAACTGGATCGGGACGGGGACGGCCGGCACCCCGGCCCGCAGGCCCGCCGCGGTGGTGCCGGCCCCGGCGTGGTGCACGACGGCGGCCGTCCGCGGGAAGAGCAGGTGGTGCGGAACGTCGTCGACGGTGATCACGTCCGGGCCCTCGGCGTGCAGCTCGCTCCAGCCGCGCTGGACCACGCCGCGCAGCCCGGCCGCGCGCAGCGCCGCCACGACCGTGCGGGAGACCTGCTCAGGGTCGGGCACCGCCGCGCTGCCCAGGCCGACGAAGACCGGGGGGTCGCCCGCGTCCAGGAAGTCGCGGAGCTCCGGCGGGAGCTCGGCCGCGGGCGGGTCCCCGGGCCACCAGTAGCCGGCCACCCGCAGACCCGGACGCCAGTCGCGTGGGCGTGGCACCACCAGTTCGCTGAAGCCGTGGAAGACCGGCCAGTCGGCCTGCTCGCGCGCCCGGCGGGCGGAGCGGAGGCTGCGCCGGGGCAGCCCGAGGCGCGAGCGGGTACGGCGGACGGCCTCGGTGAAGATGCTGTCCACGGCCGCGTTCACGGCATGCCCGGCCAGCCGGTTCGGGCCCGCGCCCCAGGACCTCGCGCCGATCACCGGCGGGGCGAACTCGGCCGTCGCGGCGAGCGGTTGCAGATGGAGGCCGATGCTGGGCAGGGCCATGCCCTCCGCGATCGCGTGCCCCAGTGGTGCCAGCGCGGCCGACAGCAGCAGGACGTCCTGGCCGTGGGCGGCGACCAGCAGTTCGTCCGCCATCCTGCCCACCAGCGAGCGCGCCATCGCGACCAGCCGGGCCATCTTGCCGATCCCGCTGGAACTGCGGTGCAGGCCCTGCCCGGCGGCGGACTCCAGGGCCTCGCGCGGGTCCACCGGCAGCGGGTGGAAGCCGATCCCGGCGCCCTGTGCGAGCGGTGCGAACCGTGCGTGGGTGACCAGGGTGACCTGGTGGCCGGCCCGGGCCAGCCCGGACCCGAGTCCGGTGAACGGGGCGACGTCGCCGCGGGAACCGGCCGTCATGAGCGCGACACGCATGGTCAGCAGTATCGCGCCGGATCCCCTACCGGCGTCCCCGCGGCGCGCCGTTTCGGCCACCGCGGGGGAGCGGCCGTCAGCGGTCGAATCCGGCGGGCGGACAGCGCCCGCTCCAGGGGTGCTCGGCGGCGAGGCCGGATCCGACCACATGGATCCGCCGGTGCCACCGGTCAACGGAGGTGACTCACGACCCGTCCGGCATCGCGCCGTGGTGACCGGCCGAGCGGGGCCTACGCTGCGGAGTGACCGGAGAAGGGACCGGAGAGCAGCCGCCCGCCGCGCGGGCGGGCCCCGGCGTGGACCAGGAGAGCGCTCATGCCCGAGCCACCGTTGCCCGAGAAGGCCGTCGCGCTGCTGCGCAAGGCGAACCCGGCCGTCATCGCCACCCTCCGCCCGGACGGCCAGCCCGTCTCCACCGCCACCTGGTACCTCTGGGAGGAGGACGGCCGCGTCCTGGTCAACATGGACGAGGGCCGCACCCGCCTGCACCACCTGCGCGCCGACCCCCGGGTCAGCCTCACGGTGCTCGACGAGCACTCCTGGTACACCCACATCACCCTGATCGGCCGGGTCGCCGAGCTGTACGAGGACCGGGAGCTCGCCGACATCGACCGGCTCTCCCGGCACTACCGGGGCCGCGACTACCCCGTGCGGGACCGCGGCCGGGTCACCGCCCTGATCGAGGTCGACCGCTGGCACGGCTGGGGCACCGTCACCGGCCGGTTCCGCTGACCGGACCGACCGGCCGGGCCGAGGTGTCCTGCAGCTGAAGGAGTGACAGGCGCTCGGCGGACGGGCTGCCCGGCACGGCCCGGTACACCACCAGCTGCCGGCCGGGGGCGCTGTTCGGTGTGAGCGTCTCGTACGCCAGCTCCAGGCCGCCGGCCCGCGGGTGGTGCAGCTTGGCACCGGCGGACTTGCCGTGCACCTCGTGGCGGGCCCACAGCACGCGGAACTCGTGGCTCTGCAGCGAGAGTTCGCCGACCAGGGCGACCAGCCGCGGATCGCGGCCGCCCCGGGCCGGCGGCGCTGCGCAGCGCGGCGACCGCGGCGCGGGCGGCCGCCTCCCGGTCCCGGTGGAAGGAACGGGCCGCCGGGTCGAGGAAGGCCATCCGCACCAGGTTGTCCACCCGCGCGAACCCCGCGTAGAGGGCGGCGGCCTGCGGGTTGAGTGCCAGGACGTCCAGCGTCCGGCCGGTGACCACGGCCGGGGTGGGCAGTGCGTCCACCAGGTGCCGCAGCGCCGGTGCGACCTGCTCGGTAGCGGGCCGCCGGCGGGGAGCGGACGGCGCGGCGAGGTTCGCCAGGTGCTCGCCGGCGTCCTCGTCCAGCCGCAGCGCGCGGGCGACGGCCTGCAGCAGTTGCGGGGAGGGGTTGCGCTCGCGGCCCTGTTCCAGGCGGGTGCAGGGCCGCTCCAACGCGGAGATCGCCGACGAGCTGTACCTCGCCGAGTCCACCGTCAAGACCCACATGAAGCGCATCCTCGCCAAGCCCGGTGCCCGCGACCGCGCCCAGGCCGTCGCCCTCGCCTACCGTACGGGCCTGATGGTCGGCCCCCGGCCCGACAGCCGGTGAGGTGGCGGAGGCCCGCGGCCGGTCGTCGGCCCGGCAACCTTCCGACGGCGCGCCGTGGTTCGCTTCGTGACACCGCCCGGTGGTGAGTGAGGTGTCGAGCAGCCGGGGCGCGCAGCCGGGACCGAGCGGCTCCGGTGCAGCCTTGCCGTCCTCCCGGCGCAGTTGCGCCCCGGCGCACAGGCGCAGCAGGTCGTGGAGGGCCCGGGAGCGGACACTCAGAAGTGTTCCCACCGCACCTGGTCCGTCCAGGCCGGTCCGCCCCGGCGGCGCACCGGGGGAGGCTGCTGCGGCGACGGGTGGCCGAGGCAGACGATCAGCTCGGGCCGCACCCCGTCCGGCGCTCCGAGCAGCACGGCAACCGCCGCCCGGCTGAACGAGGTCACCGGCCCGGCGCCCAGCCCCAGGCCGTGCGCCGCCATCAGCATGGTCGCCGCCGCCGTCCCCACGTCGACGTACGGGCCGGGGTTGCTCTCCGGGAAGCCGTACGCGCGTACCCCGGCCCAGTCGACGCAGACGACGATCGCGGCCGCCGGGCGCTGGAGCATCCCGGGGGAGACCATCCGGATCGCCCGCAGCATTCCGGGCCGGGTGACGACCACGTACCGGTGGAGGCGCCGGTTGCCGGCGTGCGGCGCGTACCGGGCGCTGTCCAGGACGGCCCGCAGCTGCCCGGGCTCGACCGGCGCGTCGGCGAGCGCCCGGACCACGCGGCGGGTACGGATCGCCCGCAGGACGGCGTCCCCGCCGGCGGTGTCGCCACCTGTGGGCTCCTCGCCGCTCACGACGACCCGCCGTTCGCTGCCCCGCCGGTTGCCGTTCCGTCGTTCGCCGCCTCGCCGGGGTCGAGCGAATCGAGCAGGTACGCGGCCAGGGTCCGGGAGAGCGCGTCCAGCCGGTCGACGTAGCCCTGCGGATCGCCGGCCCGGACCGAGGTCTCGGCGTGCCCGCGGCGCACCTCGTGCAGGAGTGCCCGCAGGCGGTCGCCCGCCTGCGGCTCGATCATCTCCGCAAGCCGTCCCGCCGCAGTGAGCAGCCGCAGCGGGGCGTACTCGGCGGCCTCGTCCACCTGGGTACGGGCAGAGCAGAGCAGGTAGGCGAGGAGTTCGACCGCGTCGTCCTCGTCCAGCACCCGTCCGGTCCGGTCCGCGATGTCGGGGCCGCCCATGGGCTCACTCCGTCCGTCGTCGCCGCGCGACGGTGGACGGCCCGCAGTCGTGCGGACCGGCCGGCCGTCCCTGCCCCAAGCCTCCGCCGCGCGCGGACGATCCGCACACCGGTCGGGCCTCCGCCCGGGGACCGCGGACGGCTCCGCGGTGCCGCGGACGCGCCCGGTCCGAAGGCGTCACGGTCGTTCGGGGTCAGGACCGTGGCCACGGTGGAGCGGGTCGCGGGATGCGGCTGATGACCGAGCCGATCAGTGTGCCGATGGAGACGCCGAACACCGCGGACACGGCGGTGAGGACGGCCTGCGCGCCGTTGCCGACCTCGATCTGGGCGGTGTTGAGCAGGCCGAACGAGCCGGGCACCACGACCCAGAACGCGGGGAGGTAGAGCACCTGCCAGGACGAGCCGCGACGCAGCCAGTGCGCGACGGTGGCGGCGGTGGCGGCGGTGACCGCGCCGGCCAGGCCGCCGATCGCCGGGCCGTTGGTGGTGGTGACCGTGATCTGGACGGCGGCGGTCACCGCGATCACCGCGACGATCCACGGGATCGCGGGCGGCGGGGTGTTGACGTTGATCACGACTCCGGCCACGGCAAGTGCCAAGCCCAGGCAGACGACCCACCAACTCGGCGCGGCGACCTGGGTGTTGGCCAGCACGGAGGTGGGCACGCCGGTGGCGGTGGCGGCCGCCACCACACCGGCGAGGAAGAGTGACAGCTGCACGGAGCCGGACACCAGCCTGGCCGTCCCGGCGCTGGCCGCACCCGCGGCGATCTCCGACAGCCCGGTCACCAGGAGGCCGCCGGGCAGCAGGATCGCCAGGGTGGCGACGATCGTGCGCAGCGGTCCGTCGAGCAGGGAGGCCCGGGCGGCCCCGAGCACCAGGACGGAGACGAGGAAGCCTGCGGTGACCGGCAGCAGCGGCCGCAGCAGCGGCAGTCGGCGGGCCGTCATGGTCAGGCCCACCACGATGAGTGAGCCGAGCGCGGCGGCGAGGACGTTCGCCGCCACCGGCTGCAGGTAGAGGCAGAGCCCGACCCCGACCGGCAGCACCCCGAGATCCGCGACCCAGACCGGCCAGCGGGCCGGGGCCCGGCGGACCGCATCCAGGTCGCGCAGCGCTTGGTGCCCGTCGAGGCCGCCCGCGCGTAGCCGGTGCACCACGTCGAGGACGTCGGCGGTCTGCTCGAACCGCAGGGCGGGGCCGACGGGCTCGAACACGGCAGGGTCGTCCGCGTGGAGCGCCACGAACAGGCCGGTGGTCAGGGCGGCGACCCGCACATCGGGTGCATCGAGCGTCCGCCCGAGCCCGCGCAGTTCCTCCTCCACGTCGTGGACGGGCAGGCCGCCGCCCAACATGCCCGCACCGAGTTCGAGCAGGAGACGGCGCCGGGGGTCGGCCGGGGCGCCGGGGCCCCGCTCCGAAGGAAACGTGCTGGACATGGCGCGTATGGTCGCATACCTGCCGATTTCCTCGGTACTCGGGCATCGGGCCCGTGTCGGGTGGTGCGCGGGGATCCCGCCGGCACGGCGTGGGCCGCTCGTGCTCCGGCGGCGAGGGCGGTGCTCGGCTCTCCCGCCGTTCGGCCCGCGGCTCTCCGGCCGGTGCAGCTCCGAGTGGGATCAGTGACGGTGGTGGTTGTCGGGCTGCGCCGGGTCGCCGGGATGTTCGAGACCGGGGACGAGGGTGAGGCGGTGAGCGCGGGCGTGGTCGAGCCAGCGGACGAAGGCGAGGCGGCGGGCCGGGGGGAGCGGGTCGGGGGCCGCGTCCGGGCCGGGGACGGTACGGGTGCGGGTCGACACGAGCGCCGCCGTCCAGCCGGCCGCGGTCACCCGGTGGCCGGGCGGGGCGGCACGCAGGGCGGCGGCGAGCGCGACGGGGAGGGTCTCCGGGTCCGCCTCGAAGTCGCCGTCGGGGGTGGCGAGTTCCCACACGGTGGCGAGCACGGGCACGGGCCGGTGGAGGCCGGGCTGCGGTACGGCGACGTCGGCGGTGACGGCGGCGAAGACCGCGCGGACGGCCGCGCAGCCCTCGAACGCCGCGGC
>NZ_JBEYFP010000370.1:0-5888 GCF_040634455.1 Kitasatospora sp. NPDC007106 | reverse complement strand
GCCCGGTCGGCCGCGACGACCCGGACGCGGCCCGCGGGGATGTCGAGGACGACGGTGACCGGGGCGGGGGTGTTGAAGGTGTGCATCGTGCTCTCCTTGACTGGCTGCGCTGGTTTCTGACATTGGAAACGCTACGTTGCATTCCAAGCCTTGGCAACTTACTCGTTGCATCAAATCCCAATAGCAGCAGGTCAAAGCCGATAAATCGTTGCAACAGCCACAGAACTAACGCAACGTCACACATGCAGTCCGTTGCAATGAATGAGCGTGAACGCTACTCCGGGGGCGGGCCGGCTCCGGTCAGTGGCGCTGCCGGGCTGCCGTCACTTGAGGTCGTTCAGCGCCGTGTTGAGCAGGACGACGTTGACGCCGGCCTGGCCGAGGAAGCCGAGCGAGCGGCCCTCGGCGTACTCGCCGATCAGCTGGTTCAGCGTGTCGGCAGGCACGTTGCGCGCCTTGGCCACCCGGTAGACCTGCTCCTTCGCGTAGGCGACGGAGATGTGCGGGTCGAGGCCGGAGCCGGAGGCGGTGACGGCGTCCACGGGGACGCTCGCCGGGTCGACGCCGTCGAAGGCGGCGATCGCGGCTCGGCGGTCCTGGATCGTCTTCAGCAGGTCCTCGCTGTTGGGGCCGAGATTGGAGGCGCCGGAGGCCTTCGGGTCGTACGAGCCGGCGGAGGGGCGCGGCTGGAACCACTTCGGGTCCGGCTGGGCCTGCTCGTTAGGTTTCCTTCGGTCGGTCGGTCGGTCCGGCTGATTCTGCGCCTCCATCACCGGGCCAGGCGGCGGAAGCACCAGAGCAGTGCAGCAAGGGCAAGGCCGGCTGCCACGTTCTCCACAAGGGGCATGCCAGAAGAGTGCCGGTGGCCTGGAACCAGTGGACTGAATTGGTACTCCAGCCGTAGATCGTGATCACGGATGGGAAGGTCAGGCCCGGGACGCTCCGAGGAACCGCAGCACGGCCAGGACGCGGCGGTGGTCCGCGTCGACCACGGGCAGGTCGAGCTTGGCGAAGATGTTGTTGATGTGCTTCGCCACGGCGCTCTCGCTGACCACCAGCGCCTGCGCGATGCCGGCGTTGGAGCGCCCCTCGGCCATCAGGCCGAGCACCTCCCGTTCGCGGGGGGTCAGCCGCGCGAGCGGGTCGCTGTCGCGCCGCAGCAGCAACTGGGCGACGACCTGTGGGTCCAGGGCCGTGCCCCCGTCCGCCACTCGCCGGACCGCCGCCACGAAGTCGGCGACATCGGCAACCCGCTGCTTGAGCAGGTAGCCCACACCGCTGGTGTTCGCAGACAGCAGGTCAGCCGCGTACCGCTCCTCCACGTACTGCGAAAGCAGCACCACCGGCGTCCCCGGCCAGCGCCGACGGATCTCCATCGCCGCCCGCACCCCCTCGTCGGTGAAGCCGGGCGGCATCCGGACGTCGATCAAGGCGAGTTCGGGCCGGTGCTCCGCCACTGCCGCCAACAGCCCCTCCGCGTCGCCGGCTTCCGCGGCGACCTGGAACCCACCCATCTCCAGCACCTTGATCAGGCCGACCCGCAACAACACCGAATCCTCGGCGATCACCGCGCGCACGGCAGCTCCGCGGTGATGGTGGTGGGCCCGCCGACGGGGCTGCTGACGTGGAAGGCCCCGTCGAGGGAGCCGACCCGCTTGGCCAGCCCGGTCAGCCCCGTGCCGGCGGCGGCGTCGGCACCGCCCAGCCCGTCGTCGGTAACGCGCACTCGCAGCACCTCACCGACCTGACGGACTATCACCTCTGCACGCATCGCGTTGGCGTGCTTCGTTGCATTGGTCAGCGCCTCAGAGATCACGAAGTACGCGACTGACTCCACGTCGGGCGCCACCCGTTCCTCCAGATTGACCCGCAGCCGCACCGGCAGGGGCGTGCGGGCAGCCAGCCCGGACAACGCCGCGTCCAGACCTCGGTCTTCGAGCACCGCCGGGTGCAGCCCCCGCACCAGGTCATTGAGTTCGGCGATCGCCTCCTTCGCCTCCAGGTGCGCTCTCGCGATCACCTCGCGGGCATCACTCGGCAGGTCCGGGCGGGTGGCAATGGCCAGACCCAGGTTGACCGCGAGAGACACCAACCGCTGCTGGGTGCCGTCGTGCAGGTCGCGCTCGATCCGGCGGCGCTCCGCGTCGACGGCTTCGATCAAGTCGGTCCGGCTCACGGTCAGCTGATCGACCCGCTCCTGGAGCCGCTGCGCCCGGCTGGGCCCGAGCAGGCCCAACGCCAGCCGCGCCTCGGCCCGGGCTACTGCCCGCGCGGTCCAGGGCAGGGCGCACAGGAGGAGGAGTCCAGCCGCTGTGTAAGCCGGCAGCTGGGTCAGGTAGCCGAACCAGTCCTGGCGGATTCCGGTTGGCAGCGCCCATGACCAGGCGTAGGCGATGACGCCCGCCAGGCACGCCGCTGCCACCGCGAGCACCAGCAGCTCCAGCAGCGCGAGCAGCGGGCCCAGCAGGAGGTGGTAGCCGATCTTGCGCCAAGGCCGCGTCGCCGCGAGCCACCGGGCGGTCGAGGCCCACGTCCGTTGTTCCGGCGCGGTGGGGGTGAGCCGGGGGACGTCCACACCGATGAGCACCCGGTAGCGAGCCCGCTGAACGGCCGTCAGCACCGGGGTGCCGAGCAGGACCAGGGCGGCCGACGTGGAAACCGTAAGGAGCCAGTTCCCCGTCCTGGCGGTGGTCGCCGCCGCCCAGGCCCACACGGGCACCAGCGCCAGGTGCGGCAGCACACCAACGGCAAGAAAGCCGGTGTCCCGCTGCGCCCGGAGGACCGTGCGTCTCAGTCCAGCTGGAATCGTCATGGCACGACGCTAGGGCACCGCAGGAGGACGGTGCCATGAAGCCTGTACCCGATCTCATGGTGAACCTAGTACCAGCTGTAGATCTTGATCTTGGCCTGTGGGCGGACAGCATCTCGGGTCGGTAGGTCGGCTTCTGCCGGCCGCTGGCAGGTGGACCGGGCCCGGTGGAACAGGCACTATGCCCCGGTGAGCATCGTCATCAAGTTCTTCGTGGCACCGGACGCCGAAGCTGCCGCTGCTGTCGCGGAGGGTGGTCCCGACGGGGCCTTCGAGTCCCTGACCTTCGGCAACTTCGATGTCGAGGCGGCTCTGATCGAGTGGGAGGGCATCTTCACCGGTCGGAGCTTTGAGGAAGTCCTCGACGACGATGTTCCCGAGACTGTTGTCGACCCGGACGACGGCGAGGGTCCGCTCGTCCTCGCCGTCTCCGGCACCCTTCGAGATGCCCTGTGCACTGCCGTCGAGCACCGGCTCGCTGAAGTCAGCCGGCTGTGGGTGGCCGAGCGGGCGGCAGACGGCGAGGTCTTCGACCCCGAGATCGCCGTGTGGATCCTGAGCGGCTTGGCCGACCTGGCCCGTGCCGTCCGCGAGGGAGACGAGAACCTGTACTGCTGGGTGGCGTAGAAAGGCACGGCCACCGTTGCTCATCGTCGGTTGTGTGGACAGACGAAGATCGGCCGATGGCCGTGGGCCACAGCGTAGACCCTGCCCGGTGGCAGCCGGTGTTCGACGACCTGATGGCGAGGGTGGCGAGGCGGTTCGCCCGGGTCGAGCCGCGTCGCAGGGCACGGGCCTTCGTGCGTTGCTACTCGGCTGGACCCGTTCCTTTGAGCGCCCTGGTCAGGGTGGCCGGGCGCCGCTGGACGGTGGAGGAGACCTTCCAGTCCGCGAAGGGCCTGACCGACCTGGACGAGCACCAGGTCCGCCGCTGGACCTCCTGGCACCGCTGGACCACGCTGGCCATGCTCGCGCACGCATTCCTCGTGGTCACGGCCGCCATCGAACGGACCACCGTGACCACGCCGCCGGGGCTCGCCCCGCTGACCTGCGGCGAGATCCAACGTCCCTTCACCGCCTTCGCCGCACCGCAACCACGCGGCCTGGCGCACTGGCTCAGTTGGTCATGCTGGCGCCGACGACACCAGGCCCGTGCACGGAGCAGCCACTACCAACGTCAGGCCCTCCAACAGCCGTGATCAAGATCTGCAGCTGGAGTATTAGACGTGCCCCGCCGACCGGGCGTTCGCGTCCTTGCGCTCCGCGAGGAGGAACAGCACCGCTGCGGCCGCGATGAGGCCGAGGCCGGCGGCGGTGCAGGCCATGACCGTACCGGCGGACGCGTCGGCGATCCGCGGGAGGCCGTTGAGGGGGGCGAGGGCGTAGAAGCAGAGGACGCCGTAGGCGCGAAGCCTCATCCCGGCCCGTCGCTCCCGCATCCACGGCGGTGTCCAGCCGGCGAGTACCGCCACCGGAATCGGCAGCAGGAGCGCGGTGGAGACTGCCAGCGTTGTCCAGTGGTACAGCGGATTGCCGTTCACTACGCCCCCTCCCAGGTGATCACCAGCTTAGGGAGCATCGGCGCGGCACGTCCATCATCGAATGCCGCGGAGCTCCGCGTGGCACCTGCGGCTCCGGAGTGGCGCCACATGGCACCACGCGACGCCATCGCAGACCGACGGCATCAGGCACGGTACGGGAGGCGCCACAGCACGCCTGTCCATCCGCGCGCGTTTCCGCAGGTCAGGACCGACCCTGCCGCGAGGCGCCACGAATGGCGCCATACAGGCTTGCGCATGGCACCATCATGGTGCCATCATGGCGTCACGAACCTGGACCACCCGGTCGCGCCGACGACCGACCGGGCACAGCTCGACCGGCCGGGTGTGCCGACCGCGGCACCCCGCACCCCACCCCATCCACACACCGCGTCCCACCAGCGGGGACGTCCTGCAGAGCCGAGAGGACGGGACAGCCATGCCTTCCTTCACCACCCCCGAACCGATCTCCGTGACCGCCAGCGTGGAGGCCGGTTCCGTCCGGCTCACCGCCGGCGACCGCACCGACACCGTCGTCGAGGTGCTGCCCCGCGACCCGCAGAAGGACCAGGACGTGCGGGCCGCCGAGCGGACCCGGATCACCTGCACGGACGGCGTCCTGACCGTCACGACGCCCAAGCAGCCCTTCTCGCTCCGCCGCTCCGGAACCGTCGACGTGACGGTCGGACTGCCGACGGGCTCGCACGTCGCCGTGGCCGGCTCCTGGACCCAGGTGCTCGGCGAGGGCCGGCTCGGCGAGGTCCGGGTGAAGACCTCCTCGGGCGACCTCCGCTTCGACACGACCGGCGCGCTGCACCTGGAGGCCTCGCACGGCTCGATCACCGTCGACCGGATCGAGGGCGCCGCCGAGATCAGCACCAGCTCCGGCAGCGTGCGCGTCGGCACCGTGGACGGCCCCGCCGCCCTGAAGAACGCGCACGGCACCACCACCGTCGGCACCGCCCTCGGCGACCTCCGGGTGCGCGGCACCAACGGCGACATCGACATCGCCCACGCCGAGGCGTCCGTCACCGCCAGCACCGCCCACGGCACCCTGCGGTTGGGTGAAGTCGTCCGCGGGACGGTGCGGTTGGAGACCGCCTTCGGCTCGATCGAGGTCGGCGTCCGCAAGGGCACCGCCGCCTGGATCGACGCCGCCTCCGGCTCCGGGCAGGTCCGTAACGCGCTCGCCGCCGCCGGAGCCCCGGCCGCAGCCACGGCCGATTCGGAGGCCGAGGACACCGTCAAGGTCAGCGCCCGCACCACGCACGGCACCGTCGACATCCTGCGTGCCCGGGCCTGACCCGCGGCAGCACCGGCACCACCGTCCCGCTCCAGCCACGCCAGCCTTCAACCGGAGGGCCCCATGCCTTCGTCCGCCATGCCCGCATCCAGGACGGACCTCGACCAGCAGCCGCCTGCCGCGATCACCGCCGCCGGTCTGCACAAGTCCTACGGCGACAAGACCGTCCTCGACGGCATCGACCTGCACATCCCCACCGGCACCGTCTTCGCCCTGCTCGGCCCGAACGGCGCCGGCA
>NZ_JBEYFP010000369.1:0-5926 GCF_040634455.1 Kitasatospora sp. NPDC007106 | reverse complement strand
CTCGGCGGCCACGGCCCCGTCCTGCTGCGGCTCGGCGGGCAGCACGGTCTCGGCCGCCTCGGCGGCGGCGCCCTGCGGGGCGCCGGCCGGGCGGGAGACCGCACGGCGACGACGGCGCGGCGGGGCCGCGGCACCGCCGTCGGCAGGGGTGTCGGCCGGTTCCGCAGCGGACTGCGGTTCGGTGTTCTCGAGCATGCGGGTGGATCTCCCGTCAGGCCCCCGGGCTCCGCATCCGGGCACGGCTCGGCACCTGGTTCACGGCGGCCATGGTGATGGCGTGCCGGCTTCCACGGTGCTGCCGTGCGGACGCGAGGCCGCACAGGAGCTCGTAGTCTCGCTCGGCGTCCCGCACGGTGCGGGATGCCGAAAGTCTTCTGGTCTGACCAGTCTTCTCGTTGTCCAGGTCGGGCCGCGGGGGCCCGGCTGCGTGCGACGACGCTCGCTCCCCTGGGAAGCCGCGGGGACCGGGGAGCCACGGCCCGGTGGTGAGCCCTGGCTCCCTGCCCACTCGGCGGTCGGCAGAGGCGCGCGGCCCTGCGGCCGCTATCGGCCTGCCGGGGCCGCGGCGCGATCGAGCGCCAGCGGGTCGGTCACCGTGCCGGTCTCCTCGTCGAGCGGCCCCTGCGCCAGCCTGGTCACCTCAGCGGGGACCGGCGGCGCCAGGTCGGCCGTCGCACGGAGACCGGACAAAACGTCGTCGGGTCGTACGGCGGGTGTGGCATGTCGTACTACCAGCCGCAGTATCGCACAGGGTGAGCCCGGACGAACATCGTCGGCACGCTCTGTGCCAGTGTCGTTACCATCGCCCACCTGCGACGGGAGCACCTGCAGCGACGCGACGGCCCCACGGGCGTCGAACACCCGCACGCCGTTCTTGGTCGTGCGCTGCACCTCGACGGCCTCCTCGGCCAGGAACGCGGCGACCGCGCGGGCCGCCTCCTCCTGCTCGACGCCGGCCAGCCGCAGCTGCCACTCGGAGGCCTCCAGGCGCTCGACGAAGTTGGCGGTGCGGACCTCGACGGCGTCGACGACGTCCAGGCCGAGCGGCAGCGACCCGTCGAGCTGGGCCCGGAGCTCCTCCGGGTCACGGGCCTCGGCGAGGCCGATCTCCAGGTACTCCGCCTCGCTGGCGACGCCCGTCGGGGCGGCGTTGGCGTAGGAGACCTTGGGGTGCGGGGTGAAGCCGGCGGAGTACGCCATGGGAACGGCCGAGCGGCGGAGCGCACGCTCGAACGCCCGCTGGAAGTCCCGGTGGCTGGTGAAGCGCAGACGGCCGCGCTTGGTGTAGCGGAGACGGATGCGCTGCACCGTCGGCGCGGGCGGCGGACCGTCGGGCGTGCGGCGTGCCAGGGCTGCTCAGTCCTTAGATCGGTGTCCCGTCCGGCCGTACCGGCCGGTTGCTTGTCAGGACAAGGGTACGCGCCCGGGCCCGCCGCCCGGACCGGGTCACCCCACCAGGGCCCGCCGGACCTCCCGCAGCACCCGCCCGATCTCGGCCTTCGCCGGCCACCACACCTCTCGCCGCACCCAGCGGCAGGGCCGCACCACCAGGAAGCGCCAGATCCGCCCGCCGATCCGCCAGGCCCGGACGATCGCCCTCCCCAGCTCGCGGAGCACCGGGTACAGCAGCACCCGCCACAGCCACACCAGCGGCACCGCCACCAGGACGCGCGCCGCCCACCCGAACCCCCGGGCGAGCCCCGACAGCAGCCACAGCACCCCGCGGCCGCACGGCGCCAGCACGTACCGCCACAGCGCCGCGAGGGGGACGACCACGAGGTGGCGGCCGAGCACCAGCAGCCCGCGGCCCAGCGGCAGCAGGACGTTACGGCCCAGCCAGCCCAGCGGCAGCGCGACCAGCACCCGGCCGCACCGGCGCAGCGCCGCCCACCCGGCCCGCCCGGCCGGCGCCAGCACCTCCCGGCCCAGCCGGGCCAGCGCGTGCCCGCACGGCACGAGGACGTACCGGTACAGCTGGACGAGCGGCCACACCAGCGTCCAGTACAGGAGGCGGCAGACCTGCAGCACCAGCCACCCGAGCGCCCGCCCGCAGGGCCGCAGCACGGTGACCAGCAGCAGCTCCCAGAGGAAGCGCAGCGGCACCACCACCAGCAGCGCGAAGACCCGTGCCGGCACCCGCACGAACGCCACCAGGCACCCCTCGGCGGGTCTCTCCCCGGTCATCCGTCTCCCGTCGGCGTTTCCGTATGAGGACAGAAAAGTACACGACCGCATCCGGCGGACGGACGGCTCGTTGGCCGGGGTGTGAAGACGGAATCACCAGGAGGCGCACCGCGGGTGCGCTGGCGCGAGAACGACCTCGCGCTGCTCGAAGAACTGCTGGCGGGCGAGCGGTCACTGCCGCGGAACGCCCCGCGCGCCCTGCTGTCGGTGAGGCTCTCGACCCTCACGGCCGACACCACGTCCCCGGTGCGCCAGGAACTCGATCTGCGACGGCTGGCGCGGGACCGCGGCTTCCGCGTCGTCGGAGTGGCCGCCGACCTGAACGTCTCCGCAACACGCGTCCCGCCGTGGAAGCGGAGACAGCTGGGGCACTGGCTGAACGAGCGGGCCCCCGACTTCGACGTCCTGCTCTTCTGGAAGCTGGACCGCTTCGTCCGTCGTCTGACCGACCTCAGCGTCATGATCGGATGGTGCGAGGACCACGGCAAGAACCTGGTGTCGAAGCACGAGGCCATCGACCTGTCCACCGCAGCGGGGAAGGAGCTGGCGACCGTGCTCGGCAGCGTGGCCGAACTCGAGGCGGGCGGCACCAGCACTCGCATCACCAGTCTCTGGGCGTACACGAAGACCCAGTCGGACTGGCTGGTGGGCAGGCCTCCCTACGGCTACGCGACGAGTGCCGGGGGCAGGCTGGTCGTCGAACCAGGAGCCGCCCGTGTTCTGCGCTGGTGCCGCCACGCGGCACTGCGCGGGGTGTCGGCGCGCCGGATGGCTGCCGTGCTCCACCGGGCCCGGATCCCCACGGGCGGTGGTGGCCGGTGGACCGCAGCAACGCTGCTGCGGCGGCTGCGGAACCCCGCGCTGCGTGGGTGGCGGGTGGAGGTCGACAAGGACGCGGGCGTCCGCCGGTCGAGGGTCGTGTGCGACCGGTCCGGCCGTCCGATCCGGGTGGCCGATCCGATCTTCGGCGAGGAGGAGTGGCAGTCGCTCCAGTCGGCCCTGGACCGCAGGGCCACCACGCAGCCGCACCGGAGCCCCGGTGGTGCCACCGAGTTCCTCGGAGTCCTGGTGTGCGCGGACTGCGACACCAACATGACGGTCCACCGGACCACGACGAACCGGCGCACCTACGCCTACCTGCGCTGCCGGGTCTGCCCCGGCGGGGGCCTGGGGGCGCCCCGACCCGACGCCGTGTACGACAGGCTCTCCGCCGAGGTCGTGACCAGGCTCGGGGCGTTCCCCGTTCGTGTGCGGGAGTACCGGGGTGACACGGGCGGGACCGACGGGCCGGCCGCAGCGTGCTGGACGGTGTCGTCGGACGGCGACACCTTCGGTGACCGCTGGCAGCGCGAGGGCGCCGGGACGATGGCGGAGGACCTCCGGCGGGGCCGGGTCACCTGCCGTGTCCGCCGGACGAGGGTTCCCGGGCAGCGGGCGCCGGACGTGGGCCTGGAGCTGGCCGTCCCGCCCGATGTGGAGGAGCACCTGATCGTCAGGCGCGACGCCTTCGCGGGCGGATCCGGCTCATGACGAAAGGCCGTCGGCCCCGTCCGAGGACGGGGCCGACGGCACATGGGCTCACTACTTGTTGACCACGCTCAGCGGCAGCAGCTTCTGGCCCGTGGGGCCGACCTGGATGTGCGTGCCGAGCTGAGGACACACCCCGCAGTCGAAGCACGGGGTCCAGCGGCAGTCCTCGACCTCGACCTCTTCGAGGGCGTCCTGCCAGTCCTCCCAGAGCCAGTCCTTGTCGAGGCCGCTGTCCAGGTGGTCCCAGGGCAGCACCTCCTCGTAGGTGCGCTCACGGGTGGTGTACCAGTCGACGTCGACGCCGGTGCCGGCGAGGCCCTTCTCGGCGCAGGCCATCCAGCGGTCGTAGGAGAAGTGCTCGCGCCAGCCGTCGAAGCGGCCGCCGTCGTCGTAGACGGCGCGGATGACGGCGCCGATCCGGCGGTCGCCGCGGGAGAGCAGGCCCTCGACGATGCCGGGCTTGCCGTCGTGGTAGCGGAAGCCGATGTTCTTGCCGAACTTGCGGTCGTGCCGGATGGAGTCGCGCAGCTTGGCGAGGCGGGCGTCGGTGTCCTCGGCGGACAGCTGCGGGGCCCACTGGAAGGGGGTGTGCGGCTTGGGCACGAAGCCGCCGATGGAGACGGTGCAGCGGATGTCGTTGCCGCCGGTGACCTCGCGGCCCTTGGCGATGACGTTCTTCGCCATCTCGCCGATCTGCAGGACGTCCTCGTCCGTCTCGGTGGGCAGGCCGCACATGAAGTACAGCTTCACCTGGCGCCAGCCGTTGCCGTACGCGGTGGCGACCGTGTTGATGAGGTCCTCCTCGGACACCATCTTGTTGATCACCTTGCGGATGCGCTCGCTGCCGCCCTCGGGGGCGAAGGTCAGACCGGAGCGGCGGCCGTTGCGGGAGAGCTCGTTGGCCAGGTCGATGTTGAACGCGTCGACGCGGGTGGACGGCAGCGACAGGCCGATCTTGTCCTCGGCGTAGCGGTCGGCGAGGCCCTTGGTGACGTCGGCGATCTCGGAGTGGTCGGCGCTGGACAGCGAGAGCAGGCCGACCTCCTCGAAGCCGGTCGCCTTGAGGCCGCGGTCGACCATCTCGCCGATGCCGGTGATGCTTCGCTCCCGCACGGGGCGCGTGATCATGCCGGCCTGGCAGAAGCGGCAGCCGCGGGTGCAGCCGCGGAAGATCTCCACCGACATCCGCTCGTGGACGGTCTCGGCGAGCGGGACGAGCGGCTGCTTGGGGTAGGGCCACTCGTCGAGGTCCATGACGGTGTGCTTGGAGACCCGCCACGGCACGCCGGGGCGGTTCGGCACGACGCGGCCGATCCGGCCGTCCGGCAGGTACTCGACGTCGTAGAAGCGCGGCACGTACACGCCGCCGGTCTTCGCGAGCCGCAGGAGCACCTCGTCGCGGCCTCCGGGGCGGCCCTCGGCCTTCCAGGCGCGGACGATCTCGGTCATGTCGAGGACGGCCTGCTCGCCGTCGCCGACGACGGCGCAGTCGAGGAAGTCGGCGATCGGCTCGGGGTTGAAGGCGGCGTGGCCGCCGGCGAGCACGATCGGGTCGTCGAGGCCGCGGTCCTTGGACTCCAGCGGGATGCCGGCGAGGTCGAGCGCGGTCAGCATGTTGGTGTAGCCGAGCTCGGTGGAGAAGGAGAGACCGAAGAGGTCGAAGTCCTTCACCGGGCGGTGCGCGTCGACGGTGAACTGCGGGACGCCGTGCTCCCGCATCAGCGCCTCCAGGTCGGGCCAGACGCTGTAGGTGCGCTCGGCGAGCACGCCCTCGCGCTCGTTGAGCACCTCGTAGAGGATCATGACGCCCTGGTTGGGCAGGCCGACCTCGTAGGCGTCGGGGTACATCAGGGCCCAGCGCACGTCGCAGGCGTCCCAGTCCTTGACGGTCGAGTTGAGCTCGCC
The DNA here is from genome assembly GCF_040634455.1 of Kitasatospora sp. NPDC007106. NCBI lineage: Bacteria > Bacillati > Actinomycetota > Actinomycetes > Kitasatosporales > Streptomycetaceae > Kitasatospora > Kitasatospora sp. NPDC007106. Next base: position 307 of record NZ_JBEYFP010000369.1, on the reverse strand, counting down.
GCCGACGTACTGGATCGGCTTCTGGACGTGCGGGAGGAGTGCCTCCAGGCGTGGGAAGACCGATTCGACTGGCATGCGGTGAGCCCTTTGGGTCGTGGACGGGGACGACCCTCAAGGTTACCGGACCCGGCCGCCCCTCCTTCCCGGCCGGAACGCACCGGTCCTTCCCGGCCGGAACGCACCGGCTCCGCGGCCGTGGAACGGGTCGGCGCCCGCGACGGCGGTGGCCGTCGGGGCGGCGGGGCGGGGGGGGGGGGCCGTTAGGAATATCACACCGAATAAAACAAATAACCACAATACTTATATC